>DASXNP010000204.1:0-7371 GCA_036494985.1 Binataceae bacterium (SeqCode) | reverse complement strand
GATTGTTGTGAGGAGGACGTCTATGAAACTGCCATCAGAAGGAGAATTGCTGCGAATCTTTATCGGAGAAAACGACAAGCGCCGCGGCCGTCCCCTGTACGAATTGATTGTCGAAGAGGCGCGCCGACGCGGCATGGCCGGGGCCACGGTGCGCTGCGCGGGGTACTGGGCTTCGGCGCGAAGAGCCGGATTCACACCGCCAAGATATTGCGGCTCTCCGAGGACCTCCCGATGGTTGTTGAGATCGTCGACGAGCCTGACAAGATCGCGGCGTTCATCCCCGACCTCGACGAGATGATGAACGACGGCCTGATCACGCTCGAGAAAATGCGCGTGATCGTCTATCGCCACGGCGCCGGCAAAGTCGCAACCCATTGATTGCGCTCCGGCGCGCGGGTAACGAGTTCTGGCCTTGCCCGGTCGGGATCGACTAAGCACAAGGTCCCGGCACGGCAGGCGTACTCTCGCCGAGCACAGAGGGTCCTTGTGCGCCGGGCCGCTGGATCATTCTCGTCTGCGCCGTTTCAAACCTACTGAAGCGGTCGCGTGGCAAACTCAGACCCTAGCGATGATCTCCTTGCCGATCTTCTCCAGACCTCGCGTGATCGCGTCGGGTTCATAGCCCGGCGGCGGAACTACGACGCGAGAGACTCCGATGTCTGCCAGCGCTTTGATGCTATCGCTCTTTGCGCGGCCCATGCAGGACAATTCGATCTCGGCCGGGTTGCGTCCGATTTTCGCGCATTCCGCCTTCATCAGGGCGAACAACTCCTGGAGCTTGGCGGGTTCTCCCAGCGCCGGGAAGAAACCGTCGCCGTAGCGCGCGGCACGTTTCGCCGCGGCCAGAGAATGCCCCCCGATCAGGATCGGCACACCGCCCTTCTGGATCGGCTTGGGGAAGCAGCTGACCGGACCAAAATTGTAGTGCTGGCCGTGAAAGCTTGACGGATCGTCACGCCACAGCGCGCGCAACGATTCAATCGCCTCGTCGGTCATTTTGCCGCGCGAGTGGAAATTGAGGTTGAGCGAGGTGAATTCCTCTTGGAGCCATCCGCTGCCAATCCCGAGCAGCACGCGTCCACCCGACAGAACGTCGAGACTCGCAACCTCCTTGGCGGTATACAACGGATGACGCTGCGGTAGGATCAGCACGCCGGTCCCCAGCTTAAGCTTGCTGGTGATCGATGCGGCAAACGCCAGATGCAGCAGAGGATCGGGAATCGGCACGTTCTCGTTTCCGGGAATCCTGCCACTCGACGAATACGGGTAGACTGACTTGTAATCGCGGGGGATCACCACGTGCTCGACCGTCCAGATCGACTCAATCCCGCAGTTCTCGGCGGTCTTGACCAAGTGCGCGAAAAGCTTGGGGTCGCTCATCGGGCCCGAGTTGGCGAACATCAGTCCAATTTTCATCTGAACCTCCCTGAAGGCACGTTGTGCAATTTGTAGCGCGCATGGAGGGCTTGTGAAACCGCTGTCGCCCGGCGCGGTGGACCACCGTTGTCTTGGGGGCCGACTCCGACTAATGGTGAAGCCATGGATATAGGCAAGCTAGGAATATGGTTCTTTCTCGACGGGATGTCGGCCGCCCAGAGCGTCCAATTCGCGCAGAAAGTCGAAAAGCTGGGTTATGGAGCGCTGTGGATTCCCGAAGCGGTGGGCCGCGAGCCGTTTGCCCACGCCGCATATCTGCTGAGCAAAACCCAGAAGTTGGTGCTTGCCACCGGCATCGCGAACATCTACGCGCGGGATCCGTTAACCATGGCAGCCGCGTCGAAAACCGTGGCGGAACTCTCCGACGGAAGATTCCTGCTCGGCATCGGAGTCAGCCATAAGCCCCTGGTCACAAATCTGCGCGGCCACAGTTACGATAAACCCTACAGCTACATGAAGGAGTATTTGCCGAAGATGAAGTCGGCCCTCTACCGGGCGCCGGCTCCGAAAGAGGAAGTTCCGGTCTTGCTCGCAGCGCTTCATCCCAAGATGCTTCAACTAGCTGCGACCCAGGCAAACGGAACTCATACCTATTTCGTGCCGCCAGAGCATACGGCCAAGGTCCGGGCCGCGATCGGCAAGGAGGCACTGATCTGTGCAGCGCAGGCCATCATTCTCGAAACCGACCCCACCAAGGCTCGCCGCGCCGCACGCGAATACATGAAGACCTACGTTCCGCGACTTCCGAACTACACCAACAATCTGAAGAATCTGGGCTGGGCCGATGCAGAGTTCGAAAACGGATGCAGCGACAAGCTGGTCGACGCGATCGTCGCTTGGGGTACGGAGACGCAGATCCGCAACCGCATCGATGCGCATCTCAAGGCAGGTGCAAACCACGTCTGCATCTTGCCGCTGCGTGCTGACGATGCTCAATTACCCGACGAGCGGGCCACCGAAGCTCTGGCTCCTGGAGCGATCGATGGGGGTCGGAGCCGTTCGAGTTCGGCGTCGTGAGTACCGCGAACTTACCCCTTCCCATCGATGCGCAGATTCGCTTCGGGATCGGTGTTTCCGCAACCGATGGAGAGCGAGCGGCGGCTCAGGTCGCGACCACCAAGCAACTCGGCTACCAAGTAATGTGGGCAGGCGATCACGTTGCCTTTACGGGCCCGGTCAACGATCCGTTGACCCAACTGTCCTATCTCGGCGCGCTTGCACCTACGCTTACCTTTGGCACCAGCGTATACCTTCTGCCGCTTCGCAACCCGGTTGCGACCGCCAAAGTCGTTGCGACGCTGGATCGAATGCTCGGCGCAGGGCGCTTCATCTTCGGCGTCGGCGTCGGCGGGGAGTTCCCGCGCGAGTATCAGGCTTGCGGGGTTCCGTTGCGAGAGCGCGGCGGCCGCATGAACGAATCGATCGCCTTGATCAGACGGTTATGGAATGAAGACCGCGTCGCGCATCGGGGAAAGTACTTCAGCTTCGATGAAATCCGGGTCTTGCCGAAGCCGCTTACTCCGGGCGGTCCGCCGATCTGGATCGGCGGACGCTCCGAAGCCGCGCTCAAACGCGCAGCTCAGTTGGGCGACGGATGGATGCCTTACGTGATCACGGCCCAGAAGATGGCCGCGGGACTCGATTTCATTGCGCAGAACGCCGAAGCGGCCGGGAGAAAGATCGAGCGCTTCGGCACCGGCGTGCTGATCTTCTGTACGCTTGATCAGACCCGCGAACGAGCGCTCGACATTGCAGCGGAGCATTTGAGCAAGCGATACGCGATGAATTTCCGCGACCCCGCCAAGCGCTACTGCGCGCTGGGCCGTCCGGAAGACGTGGCGGCGAAAATCCACGAGTTCATCGCGGTCGGAGCTCGCGATTTCGAAATGGATATTATCGCCACCGACCGCGCGGCGCTCGACGAGCAGCTGGCGCGCTTCGCGGGCGAGGTCATACCGCTTTTGCGAAAATAGGCGCCGGCGCGGCGACGGCCGCCCTAGACGATTTCGATGGAGTGACTGCGCGCCGCCACCACCCGACCAACTATCGCCGCATCGTTGTTGCCGAGGGCCTGCAAATCCGAGAGCAGTTTTAGGGCATCCGCTTCTAAGAGCGATATCAGCAGTCCGCCGGAGGTCTGCGGGTCAAACGCCATCGCCGCCATCTCCGGCGAAATCTCTTCGGCGATTCTAGTTTTCGGCCCGAAATACTCTCGATTACGAACTCCGCCTCCGGGGATCATCCCGGCTCCGCACAACTCGATCGCGCCGGGCAGCACCGGCAGGTCCGACTCTTCGAGCACGAAGGTGACACCGCTGGCCTCGGCCATCTGGCTGGCGTGGCCGGCCAGACCGAATCCCGTAATGTCGGTTGCCGAGCGCACTTCGTAACGCAACATCGCGCGCGAGCTCGCGGCGTTTAACTCAACCATCGTCTTGACCGCCGCCTGGTATTGATCTTTTGGCAACTGGTCGCGCTTGAAGGCGGTCATGAGGATTCCGGTGCCAAGCGGCTTGGTCAGCAAGAGCAAATCCCCGGGCCGGGCGCCGACGTTGCGAATTATTCGCCGCGGATCGACGATGCCCGTTACCGCCATTCCGTATTTCACTTCTTCATCGGCCACGCTGTGTCCGCCGACGATCGCGACCCCCGCTTCGGCCGCCTTCTCCGATCCGCCGCGCAGAATTTCAGCTAACATCTCGGCGGGCAACCCGGTTTGCGGCCAGCAAACGATATTCAACGCGGTCTTCGGAATTGCGCCCATCGCATAGACGTCCGACAGCGCATTGGCCGCTGAGATTTGGCCGTAGGTGAAAGGATCGTCGACTACTGGGGTAAAGAAATCGACCGTGTTGACAATCGCAAGGTCATCGGTGAGACGATAGACTCCCGCGTCGTCGCTGGTGTCTATTCCCACCAGCAAGTTCGTGTCGTGCGCGAAATTGAGTCGCGCCAGGACTCCCTTGAGGTCCGCCGGACCCAGCTTGCCGGCTCAACCCGCGGCTTTGCAGCGGGCGGTCAAGCGCACCAGCTCTTCGCGCGAAGGATTGTTGTCTCTCTTCACCATTTGACTTGGACTATAGCTCGCGCCCCGGGCCCGGGCACTAACCTCCAGGGTGCTAGCCGCTGGCCCGCAACCGGCGCGTATCGCCGACCCGGATGGTAAGCCCACTGTGGTCAAAGTAGTCGAGCAGTGCGATCGCGAATTTTCGCGACGCGCCGATCAGATCGCGATAGGCAGCCGCCGTGACTTCCTCGCGCTCGCCCAAATAGTCGACGAGGCGGCGGCGGGCCTCGCCCATCGTCTTGGCGTCGAAATACAGATCGTTGGACACCTTGACCACGCGCTTTTCGCGCTCCATCGCGGCAAGCAAGGACTTAAGTCGCGCCGAGGATGAAGGCGGAAGGCCCAGGGATTCGAGCAATTGCTTCTGATCCGGCGGTTGGAAACGGGCCTCTCGGAGCACGGACTCCAAGCGCCCGCCGAGCTTCGCGTCGTCTCCGGCGAGATCGACCCGATGCGATCGCAGGCGCAAAATGCTGTCCTCGCGCAGCACGTCGGTCTCGCGCATCAGCCGATCCGCCAAGGCGCGAAAGGCGCGGGCATCAACCTCGAACGGGAGCCTCGTGCGCATCGCTTCCATGTCCATCCCGGGCGCCAGCGGCTCGCGTAAGTGATGCTCGCGCAATACTTCGAGCACGAATTTCTTGAGGCTTTCCCACTTAAGCGTCGTGGTGAAGCCGGTCTCGTCTCCCAACAAGACCCGTACAAAGCGCGGGTCGGCAAGCGTTTTGTCAATCTCGGCAACCGGCACATTGAGCAACATCGCGACCCTCGCGGCCGTTAGTGCGAGATTGTCCTGCAGATTCAACAGCGCCTCGATCGCCGGCGCGCCGGATTGGTCGCGGATGGCACGAAGGCGTTCGCGATACAGCTCGATCGGATGACGTGATTTTCTGCCCAGCGCATTGAGCACCACCCCGCCGCCGATGGTGCGCTGGCTATTCTCGGTCCGCAGCACGAAGCGATCGCCGGCCAGCGCGACCACTGGCGAATCCAGCACGATTTGTGCAAGGCCGCGGTCCTTTAGGGCGATCTCGCCGCTTTGCTCCAAAACGATCGCCCGTGCCAAAGCTTCCGAGGTTGCGATGAAAAGCCTGACTCTCTGATTGTCCTTGAGACTGCGCTTCGCGACCGGCCGAATCTCCACCATCGCGTCGAATCGATCGGTGGTGAGCTTCAACCTTTCATCGGCCAACACGTGGCCGCGACCGATGGCAATCTTTTCGGCCCCGGCGAGATTCAGGGCGACACGTTGTGAAAATCCCGCGACCCCAACCGCCTCCGAATGACACTGAATCGATCGCACGCGCACCGATTCTCCGCCCGGCAGCACCCTCAGCCTTTGATCGAGGCGGACCTCGGCCCCCATCGCGGTTCCCGTAACAACGGTTCCATGACCCTTGATCACGAAGGCGCGATCGACGGGTAGTCGAAAAAGCCCGGCCGCGCGCCGGCTCTCAAAACCTCGCAGACTGCGCGCAATTTCTTCGCGCAACCGCTCCAAGCCGGCTCCGGTGGTCGAGGAAATCGCGATCGCCGGGGAGCCCTGCAGGCGGGTTCCTTCGGCGAGAAGCTCGATCTCGTCCCTTACCTCTGAGATTCGGGCTTCATCGACCATGTCGGCTTTGGTGATCACGAAGATTCCGCGCGGTACGCCCAGCAGATGAAGGATGTCGAGATGCTCCTCGCTCTGTGGCATCACGCCATCGTCGGCGGCAACCGTAAAGAGCACCAAGTCGATGCCGTGCGCGCCTGCAAGCATGTTGCGGATGAAACGCTCGTGCCCAGGCACATCCACCACGCCTGCGCGCGTGCCGTCCGCGAGAGTCAAATAGGCGAACCCCAGATCGATCGAGATTCCGCGCTCCTTTTCCTCCTTCAACCGATCGGTGTCCTGGCCGGTCAAAGCCCGAATCAGAGCGGTCTTGCCGTGATCGATGTGACCGGCGGTGCCGATTATGGCGCGGGTTATCGGAGTAGCCATTTTAGAACCATAACCCCGGGTGGCTAAGATGCCCAGGCGCGCCGATCGAGCGCATACATGAGTCGGTAGGATTGTTACCGAGGAATCGTGTAGTTTGGAAATTTCAATTTATGGCGACGGCCGGTTCACAGCCAAGGTCTACGCGGGGCGTGGAGCGCGGCCCGGTTCACGTCCCGCGGCTTTTTGTTCATCGCGGGCGCACAGTCGCTTGTCTTGCGGCCGTATACCTAATCTGGGGGTCGGCTTACTTGGCGATTCGGGTGGCCGTTCATGACGCGCCACCGTTTTTGATGGCCGGTTCGCGCTTCGTGCTGGCCGGGGTTCTCCTCTACGCCGGCTTGCGCTTTTGCGGTTGGCCGTCACCTGACCGGCACCAGTGGACCGCGGCGGCCTATACCGGTCTGCTCATGGTGGTGGCAGCTAATGGAGGAGTGGTGATCGCCGAACAATGGGTGGACTCCGGGATCACTTCGATCGTGCTGGCGACTTCCCCGCTGTGGGCAGCGATTTTCGCCGGGTTCTGGGAGCGATGGCCGAGCCGTCCCGAATGGATCGGGCTGTCGATCGGGTTCGGCGCGGTGATTTTGCTCAACGCTCACGCGTCGCTCCGAACCCATCCGCTAGCCGCGCTGTCGTTGATTCTGGCCGCGCTGACCTGGTCGCTGGGGTCGATTATGAGCCGCCACGCCCATCTGCCGCCGGGGTTGATGGCCAGCGCGGCGCAGATGCTGACCGGCGGTGTGGTGATGCTGTTGATCGGCACGGCCATCGGTGAATGGAGCAGCCCCGCGCCAAGCGCAAACGCGATCGTCGCGACGTTCTACCTTGGCATTTTCAGCTCGCTAATCGGATTCAGCGCCTTTACTTGGTTGATTCACAACACGCG
>DASXNP010000203.1:0-2982 GCA_036494985.1 Binataceae bacterium (SeqCode) | reverse complement strand
AGAATCCAACTTCCGCTTTACCCCCGATTGTGTTGCTATATCAGCAGCACTTCGTCCCTGACGCCGCTCAAGCCCCGCAGCCGGAAACGGTCGAGCCGGAGAATGCGCTTCATGTGCGCAAATCGCATTTCGACCTTCTTGCGCTCACGGCGGGACTGCAGGAAGGCTTCGGTATTGGCCAAGGCGCGGACACGATCTCGCACATCCTCGTTGAGGTCGCGGGTGATTTTTCGTACGGTCGCGGTCGTGCACTTCGACTTCAGTAAACACTGCGAGCAGTCGCTCTTGCTGGCCCTGTAGTACACGATGTGGCCTTGATCGATGTTGCCTGTGCTGGTCAGTTCCGTACCACCTGGGCAAATATAGATGTTGCGTTGTTGATCGAAGACGAAGTCGGCCCGGCTGAAGGTGCCATCAGTACGTGCCGACTTGTCCCACACCGGTACGTGCGGTGTGATGTTGCGATCCACCAGCCATTTGAGCAGCCTGACCGCGCCATAGACTGTGTCGCCCGCGAGCCGTTGGGGCCGCAGATCGAAGCGGCGTTCAACACGGTCCACCATGGTCTGGGTGATGGCAATCTCCACGGTTCGATTTGCGCGGGTGCCCACAGCATCGAGGATGATGCCTGCCTTGTTGTCGATCAGGTAGTTCGCATCATAGGCAAAGAATGGGTCCAGGCCTGGCCTCGCAACCCATGTCGCTTGCGGATCGGTAAGCGAGACTTCCTTGGGAGGCTTGTGTCGATCGCCGCCTTTGCCTGAACCGCCGGCGTCTCCACCACCGTCCTCATCGCCGCGGGCGGTATCCAGGGCGGTGAGGTACTCGCGAACCGCATGGGATGCCTCCTCTGCCTTCGGCCATGCAATCGGCTGGTCGCCGGGCATCCGCTTCTTCTTGTCTACATCCGCCCTAACTGCGATCCGTCATTTTAGGTAGGATGCGGTGCGATCCTCGAACCGGAGGCGGCAGATGCGGTTCAACCAATTAAGACGGCGCGAGTTCATCACGTCGCTCGCTGCCGCGGCGGCGTGGCCCTTCGCCGCACGCGCGCAGCAGCCGGAGCGGATGCGGCGGATCGACGTGCTGATGGCATATGCCGAGAGCGACCCGGAAGGACAGGCCCTTGTCGCGGCGTTCCGCGAGGGACTCCAGAAGCTCGGCTGGACGGAGAGCCGCAACATCCGGATCGACACTCGCTGGGCGACGGCCGACGTGGAGTTGATGCAACGATTCGCGAGAGAAATCGTCGAGCTGCGGCCTGACCTCATTCTTACGCAAAACACACCCACCACCGCGGCGATGTTGCAACAAACGCGCAGCATCCCCATCATATTCGCGACCGCCTCCGATCCAGTCGGGAGCGGCTTCGTCGCGAGCTTCGCGCGGCCGGGCGGCAACGTCACTGGTTTCATCGATATGGAGGCGTCCCTGGCCGGCAAGTGGTTGGGGCTGCTCAAGGAGATCGCGCCGCGCGTCGCCCGGGTCGCCTTCCTGTTCAACCCGGCAACGGCGCCGTTTGCCGAATTTTACCTGAACCCCTTCAAAGCCGCCGCTCCGCCCTTCGCGGTAGAGGCGATCGCAGCGCCTGTTCACGACACGTCCTCGCTCGAATCCGTCATTGCCGCGCAGGCAGGTGAGCCCAGTGGCGGCCTTATCGTGATGCCAGAGACCTTCCTGAACGTCCATCGCGCAGAGGTCACATCGCTAGCTGCTCGCTACCGTCTTCCTACTGTCTATCCGTGGCGCTTCTACACTAAACTCGGCGGCCTGCTGTCCTACGGAATTGACCTACCCGATAATTATCGGCGTGCGGTGATCAATGCCGATCGCATCCTCAAGGGCGCGAAGCCGAACGAGCTTCCCGTCCAGGCCCCGGTCAAGCTCGATCTGGTTATCAACCTCAAGACCGCGAAGGCGCTCGGCCTCGAAGTGCCGCCGACACTGCTCGCGCGCGCCGACGAGGTGATCGAATGAGGCGGCGGCGCGAGTTCATCACGCTGCTCCACGTTTCTCGGCGGCGCGGCAGCCCGCGTGGCCGCAACGGCGCTGCGGCGACCCCGTTTTTCGTGCGAAAATGCCTTGGGGAACTCCATCCGAGGAGCGATGATATGACCCCTTGCGTCCCGCAGTACCTTCGATCGCTCATCACCGATTACGGCGTCATGCCGCCGCGGGATCCCAACGACGATGATGACGACGAGAATGAAGACCAGGACGAGCAGGAGGAGGAGGAAGACGAGCCGCCGGTCGTGCGCGAACCGGATGAAGAGTGAGAACTTCTCGTAAACATCAAAATCCCCAAGGCGTTCGGCCTCACTGTGCCTGATAAGTTGGTCGCCATTGCCGATGAGCTGATCGCGAATGAGCTGGCGGGCCATGGTGCTCATAACCCAATTTTCATCGGAGCGCTTGCCAAACCCGTGCTCTCCAGCGTCATCTCTACGACTGCGCCTTCGGCGCGCGCCGTCAACGGCGGTGATCCGGACAAGGGCCGCAACGCTATCGTTGCTATGGCGGAGATCGTGCTTGCGATCAGTGGGCTGAACGATCCTAGGCGCGGTATTACGACGAATGTCGGGTTGATCGCGGGCGGCACCGCTCGAAATACCGTCGCCGAAGAATGCATGATAGAGGTGGACCTTCGTTTCTGTGACCCCGCAAATGCAAGCGAGATGGAGGCCAAGCTCAAGGCCCTAAAATCGTCGCGACCCGACATCGAAACGACCGTGACGGGCAAGATCACGCGGCCACCGTTCGTGCGTGGACCGGGGGGTCGATCTCGTGTTCGACAAGGCCACTACCATTGCAAAGGAGATCGGCTTCAACCTCAAGCGCGCACCACGAGTCGGCGGTGGATCGGACGGGAACTTCACGGTTGCTATGGGCATCCCGACCCTGGACGGGCTTGGCGTCGATGGCGACGGCGCACATACGAATCATGAATACATGCTGTTCTCCTCGATCGAACCGCGCACGCGG
>DASXNP010000202.1:0-7469 GCA_036494985.1 Binataceae bacterium (SeqCode) | reverse complement strand
TTTTGGTCGTCAGCATGCACGCCGCGGTGACATACAGCAACGTTGGCAGCTGGTACTACACGGAGAAGGCCAGACTCGCGACGGCGACCCTCTTTCTCTTGGCAACCTATCAGGCGTTCCTGCAGGCCTTCTTCATGGCAATTCTGTTCCTTGTCGCGGGCTTCTTTGTTCCTCCTGCCTGCGACCGCAAGGGCCCCGCCGCGTTTTTGCGCGATCGCGCCTTCCGGCTGGGATTACCCACGGTACTTTATATGTTCCTGATCGGTCCGTTGACTGAGTACTATGTGGCAGGCTCGTGGAGACCGAGACCACCGTCTTCGTTCGCAATCCAATGGGTCGATCACATCAGAGACGGCGAATTCCTAAGCGCCAGCGGTCCGCTTTGGTTCTGTGTCGCGTTGCTGATCTTCTGTTTTGTATACGCAACCTTTCGCGTGGTGCGGGGAACCGCCGATGAACCTTCAACCGGGTCCGACGTACTCCCGGGCAACGCCGTGCTCTGGTGCTTCATCCTGGTGATGGCGGCTTGCACTTTTCTCGTGCGGCTCGTGCAGCCCAGCGGCAGCTCCTTCTTCAACCTGCAACTCGCCGACTTCTCGCAATACGTCTTGATGTTCATCGCCGGAATCGTTGCGTATCGCAGAAATTGGCTGACGCGCTTTCCCTATCGCAGGGGGCTGCGATGGTTGACGCTTGGCGCCACGGTCGGGTTCGCGCTGTGGCTCGCGATTCTGATTTTCGGCGGCGCATTCAAAGGCAACCTGCGCGTGTATGGAGGCGGTTGGTACTGGCAGAGCGCCGCTTTCGTTCTATGGGAGTCGTTCGTGTGCGTGGCAATCTGCGCTGGGTTGACGGTGTTGTATCGAGCGAAGCTCAATTGCCAGGGGCGGATCGCGAAGTTCCTCTCCGACAACGCGTTCTGCGTCTATGTCTTCCACCCCCCGATCGTGATCGGCGCGGCTCGGCTCCTGCATGGGTCCGGGGCTGCTCCGCTGGCCAAATTTGCCGCGGTAACAATCATCGGTGTGACGGTAACGTTTGCTCTAAGTTCGTTGGTTTTGCGCCGAATCCCGCTTCTTCGCCGAATTGTGTGATGATACCCCCACGCTTTCAGTGAAGCGGTTTCGGGCGCGCCCGCCTGCGGTTGTGCGCGTGAGCTGAGCGAGCGCAAAGAGGGGGACCATTGGGCGAGAGCCGGGTATTCGACACAAACCTAAATTCGATCTGAAAAACAGCAATTGCAGACTCCAACGCGCCCTATCGAATTGGCCCAAATGACCTCGCAAGTCGCCGCGGACTTCTGGCCAGTGAAACCCACCTAAAGGTGGGATTCACCGCGATGGTCGTTCGTCGATCGAAACGGACGCCACCGTGCTGAGATGACGACCGTTTACTGAATCACGCCGGATTCTGGATAAAATCTTGAGGGGGAGGTCTCTTCCGAGCTGCCCGGGAGCCCCAATCATCAAGATCAAAATAAAATCGGAAACAGCGGATTTCGTAGAAAGTGAAAGCTGCTCGATTTGCAGTCGGGGCAGAAGGTCTCGAAGCCCCCTCAATTCTCGATCAGACCCCGTCGGATCGTGCCGAGCGCCTCGCTAGTTATCCCGATCTCGTGCTGCATGAACCGCTCGACTCCCCCTGCATCGTCTATCGCCTCGAACACCGGATCGAGCTGTGTAGCCGCCAGCGGTGCCTTCGGAAAGACGAGGTTACTCTCCAGAAAATCCGCCACGATCCGCTCCCGCGCCACACCTAGGAGTTCCAGCAGCATCGCCGCACCGACGCCCGTCCGGTCTCGGCCCGCCGAGCAGTGAAACAGCAACGGGTACCTCTCGCCCTCGGCCAGAATATTGAAGAAGGTCCGCCACGCCGCTTTGAATTCGCTTACCAGCACGAGGTGCTCGGTCCCGGGTTGGCGCTCGATAGGCGTGAACGCTCCGTTAGTCTGAAACCACTGATCACCTATCGGAATGTGCTCCCACCGCGCCGACTCACGCACCGTCTCGTGCGGTTCGCCCATCACCGACACTTCGACCCGACTCTGCAGCGTCACAACCGTTTTGAATCTTATTGCCGTGAGCGGACTTCCCTCGGGAACCCTCGCCAGATGCGCCGAACGGTACACCTGCTCGCGCCTGACTGACCCTCCGCCGCGAACGGGATGGCCGCCTAAATCGCGAAAGTTGCTCCCGCCCATCTTCTTGAGGAGCTCGAAATCGACCACCAGCCGGGTACGATTGTGGCGGTCGTCTACGATGGCGTTGGCCGTATCGTCCTTCGCCGCTCCTTTCAGCCTCGATTTACCCAGTCGCTTCGCTGCCACCAAGGCCATTTTATCAGACCCCGTCCTTCTGAGCTAAGGTCAAGATGCAACGTGCGTTTAAGAGTCGGTTACATTAGACTCAAGCGTGCTATAATAATTTAAGAGCTGAAATTAGGGATTTTGACTCACTGATGCCCCAAAACCGAGCAATAGTAGTCGGCGGCAGTATGGCTGGCCTTTGTGCCGCCCGGGTCCTCGCCGATTTCTACGAGCGCGTAACAATCATTGACCGCGATTCTTATCCGGCTGGCGCCTTCGAGCGCGCCGGGGTCCCACAGAGTCGACATGTCCATGCCTTGCTCGCGCGCGGCCGCCGTGAGCTCGAAGGACTTTTTCGCGGCTTCGACCGCCTTATGCTCGACCGAGGTGCGCTCGAGTGCAATTTCGGCCTCGACTTCGCCACCTTGCGACCCGACGGATGGGCGCCTCGCGTCGGTGACGCCATCCCGCTGCTGTTCGCCAGCCGCATCCTGCTCGAAGCGACCATCCGCGAACTTCTTTGTCGCCAATTCCCGAATATCGAGCTTATTGAACGTACCGATGTAACCGGTCTGCTCCCCGGGGACCCGGTTGGGTTACGGCTGGGCGGGGTCGCGATCCGCGCGCGCGGCGGCGGTGGTGAATCCGGACTCGCCGGCGATCTCGTGGTCGACGCAAGCGGGCGCTCCTCTAAGGCACCCGCATGGTTTAAGGAGCTTGGGATTGATCCGCCCGCCGAAACGGTTGTCGATTCGTTCTCGGCCTATGGCTCGCGATGGTTCCAGGCGCCGCCCCTCGATCGACGTCCCGCCGGATGGTGGTGGAAGGGCATCTGGATCGATCCCGTCGAACCTGAGTTTGTGACCGGGGGGGTTCTGTTCCCGGTCGAAAACGATCGCTGGATTATCACGCTGGCCGGCATCAATCAGCATTATCCGCCCAGCGATGAAGCGGGTTTCATGGCCGCGCTGCCAACGCTGCGCTCTCCGATACTGGCCGAAGCCGCAAAACTAGCCACGCCCATCTCGCCGGTCTACTCCAACCGCGCGATGGCCAACCGATGGCGTCGCTATGAAAAGTGGAATTCGCGGCTCGAGCGCTTCGTCGCCCTCGGCGATTCCGCCTGCGCCTTCAACCCAGTCTATGGACAGGGAATGACCAGCGGTGCCATCTCCTCGCTAATCCTGCGCGATACGCTCAAGAAATGCGGTCCGCACGATCCCGAATTGGCGCGCAAGTTTTTCACTTCACAGGCGCAGTTCCAACGCGATCCGTGGGGGATGGCCACGGGCGCGGATTTCCGTTTCAAAGGCACGGTGGGCAACCGTCCCCTAAGCTCACGCTTCCTGGCGCCCTACTTCAACGCGATGTTCCAGACCTCGCTCGAAGACTCGCGCGTCAACCGTGTGGTCGGTGAAGTGGTCAACATGCTCCGCCCGCCCGCGGCGTTCTTTAATCCCGCGTTCGTCGCCCGCGTGATGGCGAAGTCGGTCCGCCGCGCGCTGCGCCCGAAGGCTCCAAGCCTGAAGGAAGTCCCTGCGCTCCCACCGCTTGCCGCCTCCTCATAGTCAAACCGGACAAGATGCTAGGGTCGGACGGTGCTCTGTGAGGTCGGTCCCAGATTGTAAGGGCCGCCTTTTTCTAGTGCCCTGAGATACGCCGGGCGCGCTTGCATCCGTTCCAGATGGTTCGCCAGCCGCGGATACTTCGCCAGCTGGCCGAAAGCCCGCGCCACCTCCTCGACGAAACTAAGCTGCACATCGCAGGCGGTGAACTCGGGCCCGGCGAAGTACTCGCTCTTTGCCAGCGCACTCTCCATATACCCGAGATGGTTGGCGGTCTCAGCTTGGATTCGCGGCATAAGCGGCTCCGCCGCAGCACCCAGCCGACCGGCATAAAGCGAGAGCATCAGCGGCAGCATCGCCGACCCTTCTGCGTAATGCATCCATTGCAGGTATTTCACCCAATTCGAGGAGTTTTTGTCCGGCACCAGCCGCCCATTGCCATGCTTGGTCACGATGTACTCGACGATAGCGCCCGACTCGATCACAACCGTACCGTCATCGGTGATGACCGGTGACTTGCCGAGCGGATGAATCGCTGTGAGCTCCGGCGGTGCCAGGTTGGTGGTGGCATCGCGCTGATACTTCTTGATTTGGTAGGGCGTGGCGAGTTCCTCGAGCAGCCACAGAATCCGCTGCGAGCGAGAGTTGTTCAAGTGGTGTACTGTTATCATCTTGCACCTTCTGCCTGTTTCGGACGCGCTACTATGCGTTGGCCAATGCTCTCATCGTGTTCGGAAAGTCACGCGCGATGGTGTTGCCCGGGCCGATTGGGAACACCACGGGATGCGTGACACCGGCCTCCCGAAATCGTGCGATATAGTCCCGGCCGGCGGAGGCCAAACCGAACACCGCGATCTTGCGCGCCGATGCTTCGCTTATCGCGTCAGGCGCTTGCTCACGTTTGCCTTCCTTCCACAGCCGCCGCACCTCGGCTAGTTCATCCGCCAACCCATAGCGCGAGAACATTTTGTTGTAGGCATCGACGAACGCGTAAGTCGCCAGCTCGCGCTTGAATGCATCGACCGCGCGCGGTTCGTCATCCGTAATGCACATCCGGACGTAGATTCCGATATCGACGGCCTCTGGCCCACGCCCGGCCTTGCCTGCCGCGCCGCGTATTTCGGCGATCATCGGCGCCATTGCCTCGGGCGGCGAGTAGTTGAGCAGCACGCCGTCGGCCACTTCACCGGCCAAGCGCAGCATAGGCGAATTGAGCGCAGCGATATAGATGCGCGGCGGGTGCGCTTGGCTGCGGCGCATGCCAAGGCGAAAGTCGCTTTTGTAAACCGTGCCTTCGAACTTCGAGCGGCCCTCGCTGAAGAGCTGACGCATAATCGTGATGCACTCGCGCATCGCGGTCACGGGTTTCGCGTAGCTCGCACCGTGCCATCGCTCGACGATCACGGGGCTCGAAACCCCGAGTCCCGCGATCGCGCGGCCGCCCGAGAGTTCGTTGAGCGTCAGGAAACCCATCGCCATCACGCCCGGAGTGCGGATCTGGATTGGAAGGACGCCGGTCGCCAGATCGACGCGGCTGGTCGCCAGGGCGCAAACCGTCAGGCCGACTAGCGCGTCGGGGCCGGCGACTTCCGGTACCCACAACGACGTGTAGCCTAACTCTTCGGCCTCTCGCGCCAGCGCCGAGAATTGTCTAAGCGGTGAGCCCGAAAGAGCGAGCGTTGCGAGCCCCAATTTTCCCTGTGTACCGGCCATGATCCTATCTCTTGTTTCAAGCGCGAGTGTGTCGGGACTCGCTACGCGAGTCGATCAATAATATGTTGCCTGGACCAGGCCGAGCGTCGGTCTGACCCCGGCGGTGCCAGGGCGAAGGTATCACACCGCCTGTGCTTTCGATCAACTCCCGCTGGCGGCGATTCGCGTCGAGGTGTCGCGGCAAGGCGCCTGCGCTTGATTGTCGGTCCAGGCGGATTCGGGCGCGACCCTTGTCGGGATTCGCCTGATCCCCCAAGCTTGCTATCTATTCGTAGCCACAGCGAGCTAGGGAAGTGTCCATGACCAGAGGGGAAGGCTGATGCCGACATTCGTTTCCGCTGGAATTCCCATCAACTACCTCGACCAAGGTGCGGGCTATCCGGTCGTCCTCGTGCACGGATTTGCCTCCAGTGCCAACAACAATTGGGTCGAGCCCGGATGGGTCCGCTTCCTGTCGCCCCGCCATCGCGTGATCGCCCTGGATCAGCGCGGCCACGGGTCCAGCGGCAAGCCGCATGACTCCGAAGCCTACGATCCGAACAACCTGGCGGCGGACATAGTCGGGCTGATGGATCATCTCGAGATCGAAAAAACCTTCCTGATGGGCTACTCGATGGGCGCAACGGTCTCGCTGGTGCTGGCGATTTCACATCCTTCGCGCTTTCGCGCAGCCGTCCTGGGAGGGATCGGCGGCGACACCGCAACCCAGAACTTGAAAAGCCGCGACGCAATAATCCAGGCGCTTCTGACAGAGGATCCAGAGTCAATCGGCGACCCAGTTGCCAAAACATTTCGCGCTTTTGCAGACTCCAATCGCAACGATCTCAAGGCACTGGCCGCTTGCATGGGCCGCGAGCGCCCGCGGCACGATGCCCAGAGTCTGGCTCGGATCGCGCTGCCCATGATGCTGGTGGTCGGCACTCGCGATGCGCTGGTGGCAAACGCGGACCAGCTCGCGGCGTCGATCCCGGGTGCGGAGTTGGTAACTCTGGAGGGGCGCGATCACCTTAACGCGGTTGGCGACAAGCGCTACAAGGAGTCGGTCGCAAGATTCTTTGCCGCGCACTGACCGCCGCCAAATGAGCGGCTAAGCGCGCCGGCCGTGGTCTTCGCCGCGCTCAGCCGCCCCTTCAGTCGAGCGCGATGCTCAGCACGGTGGTGTAGGTCCAGCTCTCATCTTTGGTCGCATTATTGTAGTTGGTAATCAGAGCCTCAACCCTGATTCGATAGTTGCCGTCGGATGCGAGCGCTGCAGGGGGCGGGTTATTGGTCCACAGCCCCGTTTTGCACGCGCGCAGAACCAGCTGATCCACGGTGCCAGTGGTTGAAGATTCCTCCAGGACCAGTTGGGTAAGCCGTCCGTCCTTGTTCATAATGGCGCTTATGACGGTGGGTTTGATCTCGCGGGGTAACCGCTCGCGGGAAAATGATATGTCGCGCTCTTCCTTTTGAGCGGCAACGAAGACCTGATGGATCAAGGTACGACAGAAAATCGGGAAGTGCTGAGCCTTCGAGTTTACGAGCATTTCCTTTCCCGGCGTCGAAGGCCGCCCCGCGTAGTGGATCGTACCCGGAGTTTCGCCGAACAGGCGCTTTAGATTCGCGTCCGTGTCGCCGCTTGACTCCTGCGAACCGCTCGAAGCTGCAGGAGCCAACGGCAACGGCTCGAGTTTGATTTGCGCGGCCGCCGGATTATCTGAACCGAGCGCTGAAAGGTCGGTAAGCACGCGCGGCGTCGCTTCGCTTTGCGGAATCGTAATCGGTTGGGGCTCTGGGGTTTCCGCTGCGCATGAAGCCAGCAGCACGAAGGCGCCCGCCAGGAGCAATCGCGCAAAGCGGCGAAGCGCCAGGGGTGTGAGGAGAGATCGCATGATGCTCTCGACGTA
>DASXNP010000201.1:0-4029 GCA_036494985.1 Binataceae bacterium (SeqCode) | reverse complement strand
CTGGAGTGCCCTGAAAAACCGACCGCCTCTTAGTCCGCTTGAGGTCCGGTAGATTTTGTTCTCTGCCCGCCCTTCGCGGTGAATAAAATCAGTGCTCCGGGGCGTCCCTAGAGCGCTCCTCGCCGCCGCGCGGGCGCTATCTGGCTTTGCTGCCCAGCATTCCGGTGAGTTCCATAAGCTTGTTTCCGATTCCAAGCATCGCGCCGGTGACGCCCGGAAACAACGAGGCGAGCTTCTCGGCGGTGGCCGCGCCCAACGGCACATCGACTTCCGATAGACCCAGTGTGACGGCCGCGAAAACCGCCCACGTAACCCACCGCGCCGGCATCGCAAACGACTTTTGATAATTCTCAATGCCCCCGGCCAGGGTCTTTAGGCCACCGCTTACCATCGGGGTGTCAATCACTCCCGGCATTACCAGCGATACATTCACTCCGCTGCCGAAAAGCTCGACCCGTAGCGCTTCAGTCATCCCGACCACGGCAAACTTTGTTGCGCAATACCCGCCCAACGGAGGCATCCCACGCCGGCCGGCAAGAGATGCGATATTTACGATGCTGCCACGGCCGGCGGCCTTCATCGCGGGTAGCACGGCTTGCATTGAATGCAGAACTCCCAACACGTTCACCGTCAGCATTCGTTCGAGATTTTCCGGCGGCATCTCCGCAACCGGGCCCGGAATCAAAACACCGGCCGAATTGACCAAGATATCGACCGAACCGAGCTTGCGCTCGGCTTCTCCGATCGCTCCGAAGACCTGCCCGCGGTTTGTAACGTCGCAAGCGATCGGGATCGCAGACCCTCCGGCGACCTCGAGCTTGGTTGCCAGGTCCTTGAGCACCTCGACGCGGCGCGCGAGCAGCGCGACTTTCGCCCCACGTTCAGCAAATCCCAGCGCGACGTCTGCGCCGATGCCGCTCGACGCGCCAGTTATCACGATGTTGCGACCGGAGAAGAAGCCGCTCTTCGCTCTATCCTGCTCTTTTGCTGCCGGCATCCGACGCTCCTATTCAGTCCGGTCGCTCAAGAGAACACCGAGGGGCGGCCGGCAGAATCGGGGGTAATTACTTTGGCAGATTCGGGGCCCGGCATCTCAGAGATCGAGGGCGGCTTGAAACGCGAGGTCGAGGGACCGTCCTGCCTTTGGCAAGCGGGTTCGACCCCGCCAAAGTCCGCGACTTTGGCAACCTGAATTTCGCCCTGGGCAATCAACTTGGACGCCCTTTCGATCACTCTTCCGCCATAGCTGCGCCAAACAAAGGCGGCCTATCGCGCACTTGACGCAGCCGGGAATTCAGACCGTCACGTGCGTGGGTTGCTCTGGGCGAAGATCCTTTCGAAACCTTCAAATGCGACTAATACCAACCATCAGCGCGCGCGAGGTGTTTGCCCAGCATTGGACCGTCTTGCGAGCGAAGGCATGATTGAGCTCGACGATCGGATGGAGCGGATCCGGCATCAGGGCGAGTCCAAGCCGTTCGCTGTTGTCAAAAATCGATCCTGCGACTCTCTCCACCACTCCAACGCCTCCTTCGATCAAGCTTGTGAAGCTCGCCACCAACACTTGGAGTCCGGCGTTGAAAAAGTCAGGAGTGATCATGTTGCCTCCCATCCGCACAGCTATCTGGTCTATAGGTTCATCGCCGAGGGCGCGCCGTTGGTGCCCTTCCGCTACGACGCAAGGATTACACTGCTTTGACTTTGGACACCAGACGATTGGCGACGATTCTGACCGATCGTTTCGACCTGCCTGCTAGTTTGCCAACTCTTGGCCGGGCGGCCGCGGGACTAGTGTTGGTCGAGCTTTTAAGCGGGCCGCTACCGAGATGCGGGGCGCGCCTGAAAGAAGTACTGCAATCTTTTCGAAGCTCGGGCCGAATCCCTGAGCCGCTACGCGGCCTTATCTTTGGGCTGAACCGGTGGAGTCGACTCACTCATCGTTCGGGTCACTTCTTCGTCGCTCATCCGCAGAATCCGATCCGCGCCCGGCCAGGTCATTGGAAGCTTGAACGCTTCGCGCGGCGGTTGGGCGAGCTTACCGCCCTTGGACGCAAATGCCGGCGGGTTCTTGTAACGGCGCAATTCTTCTGCGTTGATTCCGGCCAGTTTGACTACCTCGGGATCGATCCAGGCTTCGGCGTCGATCGCACGGCTCTCGGAGGTCGCAAACTCGAGCATTATACCTTCGGGAGCCGCCAGATAGATCGATTTGCAAAGGCCATGATTCAGAGGTCCAACCACCCAGTAGCCATGAGCTCGAATCCGGTCTCTCATCGCCAGCAGATCGGCCTCGGTCTCAACGTTGAAAGCGACGTGCTGCATCACGCCCGGCGCCACGTTATCGGCGGTAAACGCAGGACTCGAGACTCCTTCTATTGGTTTGATTTCGGCGATATCCGGATGCTGCACAAAGGCAATCGAGGAGCTATCGCTCAAGCGCAGAAACCCGTGAAAGGTGTTTTCCACACCGTGCATCCAGTAGAGCGCCACTAGCTCCATGCCGATAACTTCGGTGTAGAACTCAATTTGCGACTTGATGTCTTTGGTGCAGATCGCCAGGTGATGCAGACCATTTGGCAAACCCATCTTCAGATCCTCCCGGAAGAGCAGTCTTGCGCGCCCCCCACAACTTAAGCCATAGCGCTTGGCGTAGTCAAAGAAAAGCTATCGCGCCTAATACCTATCCCGCGCTGAAAACCCTTAGATCTCGCTTCATAGATCAAATTGCGATACAGCAGGTTTCGACACGTACCGCAACTTTCGACCACCGCCGAAGGAGTCCAACGGTGAAGCTTTATGGCGCGGATCGCAGCAATTTTGCCTCGAAGTGCCGAATGGTGATCAGCGAGAAAGGACTCACCGAAATCGAAATCGTCTCCCTGTCGAAGGAATATATCGAATCGAAAGAGTTCCAGAGACTCAACCCGCTAAGAAAAATCCCGGTGCTCGAGATCGAACCGGGTCGCACCATTTTTGAATCCGAAGTCATAAACGAATATCTCGAGGAGCGCTTTCCCCACCCTCCCCTGATGCCCACCGACTCTGAGGCACGTGCGCGGGTTCGTATCATAGGACGCCTGCACGATCTCTATCTTGAACCTCCCTTGCGGGAATTGGCCCGCCTGGATTCCAAGACCCGCGACGTGCGAATGGCCGATGTGCGAGTTAGCGAGATCAACCTGCGCCTCTATGAACTTGAACATCTGCTTGGTGAACCTTGGGCGGCCGGCGCAATGTTCACTTTGGCGGACTGCTCGATCGCTCCGACCATCCTATACCTGACCCTCGTATTGCCGATTTTTGGAGCGCTGTCGGCTTTCAATAATCGGCCGAAACTTACCAAATGGTGGTCGCTGATTCACACGCGCCCGGCCTCGAAAAAAGTTCTCAGCGAACAACTGGCCGAACTAAGAGTGATGCTCGCGTGAACTTGGCGCCCGAAATGGTCTAGCCTGACGCCAATCTGCCCTGCGCGGAGGTTTCGCATGAAGAAGCAATTTATCAATCCAGCCGGCCTGGCCCCCTCCCCCGCTTACACTCACAGCGTCGCGGTTGAAGGCGGGGTCAAAATGATCTTCCTAGCCGGGCAAGTCGCGATCGACGAAAGGGGGAAGATCGTGGGCGCCGGCGATCTTGCCGTGCAAACCCGCAAGGCGTTCGACAATCTCGCGCTGGCGCTGGGGGGTGCGGGTGCGACGCCGGCCGATGTGGTAAAGCTCAACCTGTACGTGGTCAACTACAAGCCCTCGGATTATGCCTCGATTCGCGAGGTACGCACCGGTTTCTTCCCTCCCGGCAAGCCCCCGGCCAGCACTCTGGTGGGGGTCGCGGCACTGGCGCTCGACGGGTTGCTGATCGAGGTCGAGGCGATCGCAATGGTCGGCTGATTCACTTGATTGCTTTCAAAACAAGGCGAAAGGAGCACCCGGTCGAGCCTCGGCGCCCGCGCGGCCCCCACCCGAACAATAGAGTCCCGCGTGAAGGGGGAGTTTCACGTCATGACTGACCGTGTGCGCCGCTATCCGCTGG
>DASXNP010000200.1:0-2180 GCA_036494985.1 Binataceae bacterium (SeqCode) | reverse complement strand
CGCCCCCACCACCAGCTCGGGAAAAATCTTCTTGTACCGGCCGGTTATGACTCCATCGCGAACCAGGTGGGTCGTTCCCCAGGGAATGATCTCGGTCTGTATGCCCAGTTCGTGATGGTTTCTGAAGTGCGGCATGATCACGCCCGAAGTCGACCCAACGCCGACTTGAATCGAAGCGCGATCGGGCACCAGCTCGTGAGCGACCAATTCGCATATTCGATCGGCAACCTCTTTTTCTTCGGGCGATACCGCCGGCGCGCTCAGCTCGGCAACCGGTTCGGGGCGTTCGACAAAATAATCGATTTCAGAAACCGGCAGAGTGTTATCGCCGCCGGTCCAGATGGCGCGCTCGTCCACCTCCGCGATCACGAGTTTGGCGTTCTGGGCCAGTAGTTTCGTCATGATCTGGGCGTCACCCAGACTCACGTAGGCCTCTCGATTTGGCGGTGAGCAGGTCATCAGCAAGGTGTCGAAGCCGTCGATCGCGGGCGGCAGCGTGCCGGCCCGGTAGTAGGACACCGGTGTGAATTCGGCCGGGCCGCGGGTGTGAATCGCTCGATCGATCGGCGATACGTAACAAGATTCGTAACGAAATCGCTCACCGATTCCCGGCAGGTTCCAATCGAACAGCGCCGCCGAATGATTGATCACCACGCCTTCGAGTTCCATCAACCGCGCAGCCATCGCGGCGCAAAGAATATACGGCGTCGATTGCGCCAGCGTAAGAGCGACGCGCGCCCCCGACTTTACGTGTGACACCGCCTCCTCGGCGGTTACGAGCTTCGAGCCAAGCTGTTTGCGCCATTGTTCCGGTTGCAGTCGATCGATCGCAGCGGCCATCGAAAGCCTCCCATGTTAGCGCCAGACCTCGTGCGCGGTCTCAACTACCAGACGAAGCTTGGCAATTTGATCTTCGGACGTCAGCGGATTTCCGCCCGCTGTGCTCGCGAAACCGCATTGCGGGCTGATGCCCATTTGTTCGAGCCCAAGGTATTTCGCGGCCTCGTCGATGCGTTTCTTCAAGTCCAGCTTGGATTCGAGCGCCGGCGCCTTTGAACTGACGAGGCCGAGAGTCACCCGCTTGTTTCGCGGCACGAAGCGCAGCGGCGAAAAGTCCCCCGAGCGTGCCGAGTCGTATTCAAGAAAGAAGGCCCCGACCCTCAGCGTGTTGAAGAGCTGGTCCGCGATCGCTTCGTAGCCTCCCGCTGCCATCCACTTCCCGCGCAGGTTTCCGCGGCACAAGTGAATCCCGACCGTCATTGCCGGCGGCGCGGTGCGTACGATCTCGTTCAGCGCCCGAACGTACGTTTCGATCACGGTCTTGGGATTTTCCCCTCGAGTGTGCACTTTTTCCCGCACCGCCTCGTCGCACAGCATCGCGAGTGGCACCTCATCGAATTGAACATAGGTTGCCCCGAGCCGGGCGAGATCGGCCAACTCGTCCTGATAGATTCCAATCAAGTCTGACCAGAATTGATCGAGGTCGGGGTATGCTGCTGCATCCGCACAATCGGGTCCCCGAAAAAAATGCAGAAAACTCGGCGCGGGTAGGGTTACCTTCGGCGTGCGCGCCGTGTGGAGTCTTACGAACTCGTACTCGCCGGTCGCGATTGCGCGCGCACGGCGAATTCTTCGCGCCGCAAAGCAGGTGTCCCACCGCTGGGCATTGCCCTGGGCATCGCGGAACTCGAACAGCGAGGGTCTGTCCTCCAACCCCGCAAGCGCCTTCAGCAGCCCCGTCGACCAAGCAGTGCGCCTGAATTCGCCGTCGGTGATTGATTGGAGGCCGACCTCCTCCTGTAACTTGATGGCGCCGACGATTGTCCGATCTTCGATCTCGCGCAAAGCGCGCTGGTCGATCGCTCCCTGCATTGCCGCGCGGAAAGCGTCCTTCAACTCGCGCGGTCTGAGCAGGCTCCCGATGTGCTCCGCGCGAAACGGCGGGTCGAATTTCAATGGGTGTGCCATCGGCGATCGCAAAGCCGCAAAGGTAGGCTTAGATGGTTCGCCACTGAACCAGCGTGGCCTGCTCTCGGTCCTCGAACACAGCCTCGACCTCGGTTCCGATTCGCATTTCCTGCTTAGGATCGCCGAGCAGGTTGCCCACCATCCTGACGTTACCGGCATCCGGCAGCTCAACCAGGACGATCAGGTAGGGGCAGGCCCCTTTTAGCGCCGGA
>DASXNP010000199.1:0-6133 GCA_036494985.1 Binataceae bacterium (SeqCode) | reverse complement strand
GGAGCGGGCTATGCATCGCGGCGGACCGGCGCAACCTTGGCCGGCTTGGTTGTCGCGCGCAGGCGCTGATAGGACGGCTGCAGCAGGGGATCGCACCGCAGCGCTTCCATCAGCAGCACCTCGATCAACTGTCCGTCAAGCGCTACCCATCACTACCCGCCGCGACGTCCAAGCGGTACTTTCCTACTTCACTCGCCGCATTTGCACCGCTGGTCTCTGTGCTCCTCAGCGCCGCCCGAGCTGCGACCCCACCTTGCGTCTAATCCGAGCGCGCCGGTGCGCGGCGGCTCCCTCGATCGTCCGGGTTTTGTTCCGGTGCTTGGGCGCGTCGCCTGCGGCTTTCCTGCGGCCTTGCACGCCCGCGGGCCTTCGCGCGGACGCGGGCGGTGCTCATTTCATCTGCAACCGAGGCGGCAATATACCAGGCGCCACGGTGGCTTTAGCCGGGGATGAGGGCGATCTTGCCGGCCACCGCGTTCGATTCCATCAGCTCTTGGGCGCGCCCGAGATCGCTTTGGGCGAGCACTTCGCCGACCACCGGCTTGATTTGACCGCTCTCGACAAAGCGCATCGCATCGATAAGCTCGCCCTTATTTCCGAGATGCGACCCGAGATAATTCTGCTGCTTGTTCCATAGCAATCGGATGTCGAGCTTGGCGTCGAATCCCGAAGTTGCGCCGCAAGTGACGATGGTGCCGCCCCACTTAAGACACTGCATCGAGATCGGCCAGGTATCGGCGCCGGTATGCTCGAACACTATATCGGCGCGTTTGCCGTTGGTGATTTTGCGGACTTCCTTGAAGACGTCGTGCTTCTTGCGATTGAGCAGGTAGTCAGCGCCGAGCTGCTTGCATCGTTCGAGCTTGTCGTCGCCCGACGCAACCGCGATTGCATGAGCGTTGTAGAGCTTCGCGATTTGGATTGCCATCACGCCCAGCCCGCCCGCGGCACCCCAGATCAGGACGTGATCACCGGCCTGGATGCGTGCGCGCGAAACCAGCATCCGCCACACGGTAACTAGGACTAGCGGCAGGGTCGCTGCCTCGGTATCGCTCAAGTTCCTGGGTTTAGGGATGCAATTGACGGCAGGGACCTTGCAGTACTCTCCGTGGGCACCGTCTAGCGGGCCGGTCTGGAATCCCCAGATCTTGAATTGCGGACAGAAGTACTCCTCGCCGCGCGTGCAGTAGTAGCACTCGCGGCAGGCGAGGCCGCAGTGGACCAGGACTTCATCGCCGAGCTTGAGAGAGGTTACGCCGGCGCCGACTTCGCATACCGTGCCGCTCGCATCGGAGCCCGAGATATGGGGCAGAAGGATGTCCATACCCGGGAGTCCGCGGCGCGCCCAGATGTCGTTGAAGTTGCACGCGGACGCCTTCACTTTGATCACCACTTCGCCGGGCCCCGCTTTGGGTTCCGAAGTGTCAGCGTAGCGGAGAACCTCGGGACCGCCGTGCCTGTCGAAAACGACCGCCTTCATGTGGCAAACTACTCCTGGGCTGAACCTGATTCAGTTGAGCGCCAAAAATAGCTATCTTTTCGGCGTGAGTTTGACAATACCTCTCGGCGGTCATTTTGGGGCAGTCGCGAGCCACCTTGAGGCCGAAAGGCTGCGGCCCGAATCGAAGCGGCTTGCGATGGAAGAGACGATTGAATTAGATGAGCGGTAACCGAGCGGGTGGCAGCTGGTATTTTGGGGCGTTCGCCGACTAGAATTGTCGACGATTAGAATTGTTGCTTCCCGCGGTAGAGGCGATGAAGCAGCACTTATGGCTACACAAAGCATCGAGAGGGGCCATTATTTCGAGGACTTTGAACTCGGCCAGGTGTTTGAACATCACTGGGGCCGCACCATCACGCAGGGCGACAACAGTCTTTTCACGAGCGTGACAATGAATTTCAACCCCGCCTATTTCAATCGCGAATATGCCCGGTCGATTGGATACCGCGATGTTATCGTAAACCATCTGTTGGTCATGAATGTAGTATTCGGGCTTTCGGTGGAGGATCTCAGCGAGCGGGCGATTGCGCATCTGGGTTACGAGCAGATGAAATTTCTCGCCACGGTTTATCCGGGAGACACCATCACGTCACGCTCAGAGGTGCTCTCCAAGCGCGGCACATCGCGGCCAGATCGGGGAGTCGTGAAATTCAGGACGACGGGTTTCAATCAGCGGGGCGAGAAAGTGCTTGAGTACGAGCGACCGGTCCTGATCCGCAGGCGCGCGGCCTAGTTGAACCGACTTTCAACGGAGCAATCGCAAGATGGCGACAGTAACCCCGGAGCACGAGGAGATCCGCCGATCGGTACGAGAGTTCGTCGAGCGGGAAGTTGTGCCGATCGCAAACGACCTCGATCGCGAGAACCGGGAGATTCCCGAGAGCATTTTGCGGCAGATGGCGGAGTTGGGCTACTTCGGAATCATTTTCCCGCCCGAGGAGGGCGGGCTCGGACTCGATTACGTCGCGATGGCGATCGTGACCGAGGAGCTGTCGCGCGGATGGCTGTCGGTGGGATCGGTGATGACCCGCAACCTGATCACGGGTTCGCTGATTTCAATCAACGGAACGCCCGAGCAAAAGAAGTCCTTTCTGCCCAAGATCGCCAAGGGCGAGCTGCTGAGCGCGGCGGCTTTCACAGAGCCAGACACGGGTTCAGACACCGCTTCGTTCAAGACGCGGGCGATAAAGAAGGGCGACGGATACCTGCTCAAGGGATCCAAGATGTGGTGCACGTTCGCGAATCGGGCGAACATCTTAACCGTGATGGCGCGGACCGACCCGGACGCATCGAAAAAGCACCGGGGACTCTCCTTGCTACTGTTCGAGAAGCAGCCGGGCAACGACTTTGCGCCGCCGCATCTGACCGGATCGCCGATCCCGACAATCGGATATCACGGGATGAAGAGCTTCGGGCTGTCGTTCGACGACGCCTTCGTGCCGGCGGGAAATTTGATCGGCGCCGTTGAGGGCCGCGGGTTCTATCAATTGATGGCGACCTACGAGTCGGCGCGCATCCAGACCGCGGCACGCGGGGTCGGCGTGGCGCAGGCGGCATACGAATGCGCGGTGAAATACGCGCGGGAAAGAACCCAATTCGGACAACCGATCGGCGATTTTCAAGTAATCCGGCACAAGCTGGCGCATATGGCGGTTGAGGTTGAGGCGGGAAGGCAGCTCGCGTATTTCGCGGCGTCGCAGAAGGACACCGGCAAGCGCTGCGACTACGAGGCAGGACTGGCAAAGGTCTTCGCGGCTGAAATGGCGGAGCGGGTAACCCGCGAGGCGATGCAGATCCACGGCGGCTACGGCTACTCGATGGAGTTCAACGCGCAACGCTTCTGGCGCGACGCGCGGGTGCTGTCGATCTTCGAGGGGACAAGCGAGATTCAGCTCGAAGTGATCGGGCGGCGGATCATGGAGAAGCAGGGCTGACAATGAGCATCACGAGCGACGGCAGCTACTTCGAGGACTTCACGGTCGGCGACACGCTGGTCCATCAGCGCGGACGCACGATCACCGAGACGGACAACCACATGTTCACGTCCTTGGTGATGAATACCGCTGAGTTGCATTTCAACCAGGATAAGGTCGATCGCGATCCGAAGACGAACTTCGATGGGCGGCGGGTCGTGTATGGCGGCGTGGTGCTGGCTTTCACGGTCGGGCTTGCGTCCGAGGACACCAGCGAGAATGCGATTGCGGAACTCGAGATGGACAATGGCAAGCATACCAACCCGGTGTTCCACGGCGACACGCTTTACGCGGAATCCACTGTGTTGGAGAAACGCGACTCAGATCGCGAAGACGCCGGGGTGGTGAAGTTCAAGCTGATCGGTAAGAAACCCGACGGAACGGTTGCGGTTGAAATCGAACGCACGGTTCTGATCAAGCGCAAGTCGCATTATCTCAAGAAAGAATAGTTTTGCCGACCTAAGGCTCGATCCAATTGGAGACTAACCATGTACGTTATGGATAAAGGCAAGCGCTTCGTAATTCCACGCACCGAGATGACCTATCCCGGCCATAGCCTGAAGTTGCACCAAAACGCGGCAGACCCGGTCAAGGCGCCGGTCGATCACGTGATGGCGGATTTCGAGGACGCTTGTCCTTACGAATTCAAGGGCGAGAAGAGCCGCAAGGTGATGGTCGAAGCGCTGAACACGCTCGACTTTGGCAAGAAGGTCGTGACGGTGCGTCCCAACAATATCCATTCGAAGTTTTTTAAAGGCGACGTCGAAGCGGTGGTGCTCGGCGCGCCGAATCGATTCCACGGGTTTATCTTGCCGAAGACGCGCGGGCCGCAAGAGATCAAGGAGGTTTCGAAGATGCTCGACGACCTCGAAAAGCGCGCCGGGTGGACTTACAAGATCCAGCTCGAATCGCTGATTGAGACGCCGCAAGCCTTGATCAGCGCCTACCAGATCGCGACCGCATCAGAGCGGATGTGCGGATTGATCTTCGGAATCGCCGACTACGCCGCGAACCTCGGAATCCGCGAGATCGTGGAGAATCAGAACCAAAACTTCCACTACTCGAAGCAGGCAGTCGTAGTCGCGGCGAAGGCCGCCGGTTTGCACGCCGTAGACAATGTCTACCTCAAGCTATGGCGCAAAGAGGACTCGCCGGAGCGGGTCAAAGAATTGCAGGATGGGTTGCGGCACAAGAACACGGGCGCAGCCAATCTCGGGATGGACGGGACGTGGGTGATCCATCCGCAGCAAGCCGAGATTTGCAACGCTTGCTTTTCACCGACCAAAGAGCAGGTGACCGAGGCTATTCGAGTGATCAAGCTGTATCACGAGAAGGGCGGCGGCTCGATGGCGGACCCCAAGAGCGGCGAGATGATAGACGAAGCGACGATCAAGATCGCGCTGATGGATTTGGCCAAGGGCGTGCAGGCCGGGTATGTGAATCAACACGAGTTGGCGGAGTACGCGGAGAAGAGCAAGGCCGTGACGGGTTACGATATTCTGGAGTTCACGCGCAGCGTGCATTAGGTTTTGCGAGCGCCCATACAAGCGTCCACGTGTGCTCCGGATAGCGGTTCATCGAGATGTCGGAGCGCCCCTGGGGCTTGCTGCCCAAGGTCGAAGATCCGAGCCCCGGCGCCGACGTGCTTCCGGCGGCTTTCCAGCCGGGGTCCAGAGCTTCAGTTGCCTTACCGTCGTTGCCGGGTAGATTGAACGCCGCCTGGTAATTGTCGATCCGCACCGCGCGCCTTCAGTTCGTCTTCGGTGAACTAGAAAGCGCTTGTGCGCGCAGATTTGCCGGTGGCAGAGAGAATCGGTGACCTTCGGTCTGATTTTGCGACCGCGGATTCGTTTAGGGGACGGGGGCTACGCTGAGGAGGCCCGCCGCTTCGTCGAAGCCAAGCATCACGTTTAGATTCTGAATTGCTTGTCCTGCGGCGCCCTTGCCAAGGTTATCGATCGCAGTGATGACGCACAGCGTCTGCGATCTTTTATCGAGCACGAAAGATAGCTCGCAGAAATTTGTGGCGCGAACATTTTTCAACTCCGGCAGTTCTCCCGACTTGAGAATCCTGATGAAGCGCGACTTGCCGAAAGCGGCTTCGTAGGCTGCCTGAATGTCTTCGCCCGTCGTTCCCGCGCGCGGACGCAAAAAGAGCGAGGTCAGAATACCGCGGCTGATCGGCAGCAGATGCGGTACGAACATGATGGCGACCTCACGGCCGAGGACCGAGGCGATTTCCTGTTCTATCTCGGGTGTATGGCGATGGGTGCCGACCTTGTAGGCGCGGAAGTTTTCGTTCACCTCGGCGAAAAGCTGATCGATCTGAGCCGCGCGGCGCGCGCCGGTGGTACCGGACTTGGCGTCGATGACGATCGACGATGGGTCGATGACGTCGCGGCGAATCAGCGGAAGCAGCGCGAGCAGAGCGGCGGTGGAGAAGCATCCAGGATTTGCTACCAACCGTGCTTCACGAAGCTCATGGCGGTGAAACTCGGTCAGCCCGTAGACCGACTCCTTGAGCAGGCCGCGCGCGGGATGTTCAACTCCGAAGATCGCCTTGTAGGTTGCGGGGTCGCGCAGGCGGAAATCCTCCGAGAAATCGATGACGCGGGCACCCGCGGCGACGATATCCGCGATCGCCGCGGTGCCAGCTTGT
>DASXNP010000198.1:0-6181 GCA_036494985.1 Binataceae bacterium (SeqCode) | reverse complement strand
AGCCGCGCCGGTTCGCGCTCGTAGCAAAGGCCCGCGTGCACCGCCGCGCGGATGGCGTCGCGATGAAACACCGCGCGCAGCTCCTCGATTCGTGCCGCCAAGCGGGGCGAGTCGAGGTAGTAGGCGTTGTCGAGCGCTTCGGCCAGTTCGCGCAGCCTGCCCGGTTCAACCTGCTCGCCGAAGCGTTCGGCGAACGACCGTGCCACCTCCTCGAGGCTGCGGTTGCCGTCGAAAAGCGTCACGAGGTAGTAAGCGCCGACGCCCAGGCCGATCGGTTGAGAGGCGTAGCCGAGCGGATCACGCAGGCAGATTAGACGGGTTTTTGTAGCGGAGTCCTCGATCGGGAACGCTTCAACCGCTCGGATTTTTGGCTTGTCCACGGTCAGTCGGCTTGGGGGAGAGCGCGAACTTTATTTTCGAACGAAAGGCGCGGTTGTCGTCCGCTCACCTCGTCGCCCGCGCTCGGATCGAGCAGCAGAAAAAAGAATGACGAAAAAATCGCGAGAAGTCCCACGATCACAAACGGAGCGGTGAAATCATGCACCGACAATTGCGAGACGTGGCGTTCCCCCAGGCTCAGATGGAGGATCAGCGCGGCGGTAGCGACGCCGAGGCTTAAGAACAACTGCTGAGCCATGCTGGAGAGGCTGCTCGCGTAACTCATCGAGGACTGCGGAACGTCGGAGTAGGCCAGCGTATTGAGCGCCGTGAATTGGAGAGAACGGAAGAATCCCCCGGTGAGCAGCGCGGCGACGATCATCAAGTGGGGCGTGGTTTGCCGAAACAGCGCGTAGCTCATCATCAGAAACGCACTGATCAAGCCGTTGGCGAACAGCACCGTGCGAAAGCCGAACCGGCGGATGATCGGGCCGGCGGCCACCTTCATCGAGAGCGCCCCGGCGGCCGCGGTGAAGGTCAGCAACCCGGCAGCAAAGGGACTGAGTCCGAACACCAGTTGCAGCAGCATCGCCAGCAAAAAAGGCAACGAGCCGATGCCCATCCGGAACAACCCGCCGAGCAGAGTTGCGAACGCGAAAGTCGGGATGCGCAACAGGCTTAAGTCAACGATCGGGTAGCGGGTGCGGCGGGCGTGAAGATAGTAGAGACCCATGCAGAGTCCGCCGGCGGCCAGGATGCACATCACCATGCTGGGGGAGAGTACGTCGCGGCCGATCATTTCGAAGCCGAAGACCAGTCCCGCCAGACCAAAACCGGTGAGCAGGAATCCGCCCAAATCGAGCGGACACAGGTCTTCTTCGCGGATGTTCTCGATGTAAAGCGTGACCAGCGTGATGCCGAGCAGACCGATCGGTATGTTAATGAAGAATATCCAGCGCCACGAGTAGTAAGTTACGATGAAGCCGCCGACCGGCGGTCCCACCACCGGACCCAAAACCGCCGGAACCGTGAGGTAGGACATCGCTTCCACCAGGTCCGACTTTGGAATCGTCTTCAGGACGATCAGACGGCCGACCGGCACCATCATCGCGCCCCCGAATCCTTGTAGAATGCGCGCGGCTACCAGTTGCGGCAGGGTTTGCGACAGCCAACAACAAATCGATCCGATCGTGAAGATCACGATGGCGCAGCGGAACACGGTGCGGGCGCCGAACCGGTCAGCCATCCAGCCGCTGATCGGAATGAAAACCGCGAGGCTCAGCAGATAGGAGGTAATCGCCAGATTGAGCTTGATGGGATTTTCGCCCATCGAGCGCGCGATCGCGGGCAGAGCGGTCGAGATAACGGTCGAGTCCAGCATCTCCATGAACAGCGCGCATCCCACGATGAGCGGGGCGAGGAACTGACTGATTGGCTTGCGCCGGCTTGCCAGCGCAACCGGTGCATAGTCTTCGGGCGACTCGACCAGGGCGGGAGTGGAGTCGGACCTAGCCACGGAGCATTCGCGTCTGAAGCAAGCTGGTTAGCACCGAGGTTTGAATGAAGTACACGACGGCTACTATTGTTGCCTGATTGTCCACCGCCTCGCCACTATAAGACCACATCGCATGTCCAACGAAAAACGCCGCGCCTTGCGTCCCCATCGATCCGAACCGGCCTCGGAGGAGTCGCCGAAGGCGGCGCGGCTACGATATCGAATCTGCGGCGCATCGGAACTCGCCCCCGGCGATTCGATCAAGTTTCTGCTGCCGATTGGCGGCGTGCAGGAGGAGTGTTTCCTGATCAACTACCAGGGCGTGTTTCATGCCTACGTCAATCGATGCCGCCACGTACCGATCGCGATGGACTGGGTCGACAACCAATTCTTTGCCGAACAGGGCCGCTACCTGATGTGCCAGACGCACAACGCCTACTACGAGCCGGACACCGGCGAATGCATCGCGGGCCCGCGCTCGGCCTGCGGCAAGTCTCTCTTCCGGGTGCCGATCGAAATCGACGCCGACGCGATCTTCGCGCATCCTGAACGCGTCGCCCAAGAGCTCCGCGCCTAGCAGTGGGAGTCGGCGCCGGGGCGCCGCCGTGGCGGTGGATCGCTAAGACCCGGCCGCGCGCCGGGATCGATCACTCGTATTCGTCGCCGAAATGCGCGCGGACGATGCGGGCCTTGAGATACTCGAGCGTACCCAAATCCTCAACAATGTCGCCGCCAGTGTCGTAGAAGAAGAGTTCGCCGTTCTTGGTGCGACCCACCGCGATGATCCATTCGAGGTCGTCACGGTCTTCGAGCAGGTAGTTGATGGTTTGGGCCACGCCTCGGCCCGGGATGATGGTGATCTTGGGCCGAACTGCTTTTTCCTGCTTGTTGTTCATCTACGCTTTGCCTCTGGCGGGAACCTGCCCTAGCAACTCAAAACAATAAAGAGCGGCTGCCAATCAAGTCAATACCGCCTCGGCCACAACTTCGGCGTGGTGCGTGTTCGGGAAAAAGTCGAACGCACGGACGAAGTTTAGACCATAACCGGAGCCGCGAAGCGCTTTGAGATCGCGCGCCAGCGTCGCAACGTCGCACGAGACATAGATGACCCGCAATGGCTTAAGCTTGACGATCGAGGACATGAGTTCGGCGGCGCCACTGCGCGGCGGATCAAGCAGTAGCAGTTGCGCACGGTAGCCCGCGCGAAGCAAAAACTGCGCGGTGCCTTTCGCATCGATCGCGGAAAACTGCAGCCGATCGGCCAAACCGAGTCGATGCGCGTTGGCGCTTGCGGCGGTGATCGCCAGTGGGTCGGAATCGAAGGCGGTCACGCAGGCGCCGCGGCGCGCCGCGGGAAGGCTGAAATTGCCGGCGCCACAGAAGAGCTCGAGCACGCGTGCCCCATCGAAAAGCGCCGCGCGTTGCATCACACACGAAACCAGGCTGCGATTTTGAGCATGGTTGGCTTGGGTGAAAAGATCGGCGTCTAACTCGAGCACCAAGCCGGGCTCGACTTCAATCGAAGTCAAGACCTCGCCTATCTTTAGCCGCGATTTCCCGGCCCGAACGATCACGCCTTTGAACGAGCCGTCGGCTTCCAGAGCCCGGCGCGTACGCCCGATGGCGCGAGAGTCAGGCGGCCGCCTGAGGTTGGCCACCGCGACCAGTCCCGCGCGGCCGGCGACGATTTCGACCTCTTCGCATCCGCGTCCGAGGGCCGCGGGGAGGAAGTGAGGTATGCTGATTTCGCCCAAGCCCACGAGGCATCGCTCAATCTCGACCACCTTACTACTTCCGAACTCGTTGAATCCCAATCGAAGGCCGGGGCTTACGCGGAGTCTTAAGCGCGATCGGTAGCCGAACTCGTCGGGCGCCGGTACGACCAGCCCGCGGGGATCGATCGCGCCGTCGAGCGCGCGGTTTAGTTCGTGCGCGATAAGCTCGCCCTTGATTCGGACTTGAGCGGGGTAGTCGATTTGCTGCCAGTCACAACCGCCGCAGCGCGGAAGATATGGGCAAGGCGCGGCGCGGCGCGCCGGCCCCGACGAGAGGATCTCGCGCAGGCGGCCGACGGAATAGTCGCGATGATCGCGCACCACTTCTATTTCGACCAGATCGCCCGGCGCGGAATTCGGCACCATCACAACCTTGCCGCCGCTAACGGCAGCCGTATCGATCCGAGCCAGACCGTAGGGGCCCAGTCCCATCGCCTTGATTTCAACCCTCACAATCTTTCACTCTTCCACTAGTCACTTCGCCCAGGAGACCGGTTGACTTTGACCCAAGATCACGCCGCGACCAACGCCGACCTTCAACGCACCTTCTCTGAGCGTCTGCTCGCTTCCATACCGCGCGACCCGCTCGGGCGGTTGTCGGCGGCCCAGCGCGACGAGCTATGCGACCAGGCCTTCGATTTCTTTGCCTCGCGTGACGCAGAGATCAAACTGCGGTTATTTTCGCGCGTGCGCGGCGCCGAGACCACCACCGTGGTCCAATCCGCGATGCCCGACCGGCCATTTATAATCGACACTTTTCGCGAGTATCTACACGAATTGGCAATTCCAATTCGGCTGCTGCTCCATCCGATTTTTAAGGTTGAGCGCGACCCCGCCGGCCGCCTGACGTCGCTGGATTCCGCGGCTGCTTCGGGACGTAGCGAATCGATGATCCACGCCGAACTGGAGGCTGCTCTGTCGCCCGAGCGGGCCGCCGAGATCACCCACGAACTCCAGGCGCGGCTCTCCGAAGTGCTGGTCGTGACCGCCGATTTCGAGGCGATGAAATCCCGCGCGCTGAAGATCTGCGAGGAGATCGCGCCGGCGCGCGAGTTGGTTGAGATCCGCGACCTGCTGCGGTGGCTGGTCGACGATCGTTTCGTGTTCCTCGGCTACCGCCGCTATCTGGCCACGCACGGCGACGCCGTGTCGGTTGGTGTCGACTTGGGGCGTGGCCTGGGGCTGATGCGCGACGATTCGAGGTCACGCTACGCATCGCCGCAGCCGCTGGAACGGATCAGTCCGGAACAGCGCCGCCTGATGTTCGAGGGGCCGGTGCTGATCGTCGGTAAAACGCGCGCCCACTCTCGAGTGCACCGGCGGGCCGCGATGGATGATTTTGTCGTACGCCACACGGATCAAGCCGGACGCACCGTCGCGCTCGATCGTTTCATCGGTCTGTTCACCACCAGGGCGCTGGCGGAGGAGCCTAAGCACATACCGGTGCTCCGCGCGAAGCTTAATGAACTCCAGTCCTCGGAGCACGCGCTGCCCGGCTCGCATGACTTCAGGGAGCTCGAGCGCACCTTCAACGCCTTTCCGAAGGAGGAACTGTTTCGCGCCTCCACCGCCGAACTGCGCATTGAACTCGAACAGATTCTCGACCTCCCCCGCGAAGATGAGGTGCGGCTGACTGTTCTTTCCGACCCGAACCGCCAGTCGGTGGTTGCGATGGTTCTGATGCCGCGCGAGCGGATGTCGTACGAAGTCCGGGTCGAAATCCAGGAGACCCTGGCGCACGGCCTTGGCGGGGAACTGGTCTATTTTCACTTCGCCCGCCGGGAAGGCTACCTGGCAATTCTTCACTATTGCTTCCACGCCCGGGCGCAACCGCCCGAAGCGATCGCCGAGCTTCAGGCGGAAGTCTCGCGAATCGCCCGCGGCTGGGACGATCGCCTTGAGGAAGCGCTAGCCGCGATTTACGGCGAAGCCGCCGGCCACGAACTCTCGCGCCGTTACGCGCGGGCGTTTTCGGTCGACTACAAAGCGCGCCATCCGATTGATCGGGCGACCGCCGATGTCTCCCGGGTCGAGGCGATCCTGGCGGGGTCGTTCGAATCGACCGTCGAGCTGGTGCATGGTGCGGACAGATCGGAACTACGCTTTTACGAACTGGGCGACCCCATCCCGCTTTCCGACCTAATGCCGATGCTCGCCAATTTCGGACTTCGCGTGATCTCCGAGGAAGCCGACGAAATCCGCGTGCGCACGGAGGGCGTTTCGCAGACCGTGTTCACGCAAGCGTTCAGCGTCCAAGCTCCCAAGGGACAGCCGCTGGCGGCGCTGGAAGGGAACAATCTGATTGCCGATGCGATCGGCGCGGTGCGCGCCGGACGGGCCGAAGATGATCAGTTGAATTCGCTCGTCCTGAGCGTGGCGCTCGATTGGCGCAGGGTGGGACTGGTCCGCGCGCTGCTCGCGATTGCCTTGCAGATGAAGCTCGCGCCCGGACGCCCGGGGCTGGAAAGGGTGGCGCTTAACCATCCTGAGCTGGCCCGCTCGATGGCCGACCTGTTCTGCGCGCGGCTCGATC
>DASXNP010000197.1:0-6592 GCA_036494985.1 Binataceae bacterium (SeqCode) | reverse complement strand
CTTCTGCGCGGCAAGCGAGAAGCAGGTTTTGGACCGACGGGTAGACCGATCCGCCGCCGACGACCGACGGCCGATCAAGCTTCGCATCAGTGATCGCCATCTCCTTCGGATTGAAGCAAAAGACCACGACCACCGGGAGGTCGCCGAAATGGGATGCCAGGTAGTCGCCGGCGCGGTAGGTTCGTTCCATCCGCTCACGGACGTCGGCCGGTATCTCGGCCGGCAGATGGCGATAGCGCTTGGAGTATTCGTTCCAGCTAAGTGAGTAGAGTTCGCCCAACCGCCGCTTGCGAGCGCGATCTTTGACGACAATCATCCGCCACGGCTGGCGGTTACCGCCGGTCGGCGCCCAAGCTGCGGCTTCGAGAACGCGACCAAGAACGGCCTCGGGAATGGGATCAGGCCGCAAGCGGCGCACAGCCTTCAACGTACGCATTACCTCGTAGACGTTCTGCTCAGCCATCAAAGTGAAATCCTCCAATACTGCACAATGCTTCCGGCGACCGCCGTTTGTCCAGTCAGATCGAAAGCGCCAGGCTTTCGGGCGGAGTCCGGGGCTATGCTGGCGCGTCGACTGACAGGCGTGGCTCGCGAGGCTTGGGCAGGTTGTCGTAAAGGTCTGCGATCAAGTCCGACTTGACCTTCGCAAAACCCCGGTCTTGCCAAAGATTGCGCCATTGCAGCGGGTCTTCGCTCAATTTGTACAACTCGCCCTCGGTCCCTGTGTAGCCGATGTCTGGGAAAGGCGCATTGCCGCCGACTGCTGCGAAGACACGGCTTAGCGGGAAGCCGAAGTCGCGTGTCGTGGGTTCGTAGACCGTGCAAACGTAGCCGTCGCGATAAATGGATCGCAGATGCATTCCGATCTCGGCGAACTGGCTGTCCCATTCGGTCAGCACCCGCTGGCGATCCGAGAGCGCCGTAACGGGCAACGGCGCCCCCTGCATCCAGTCGGCGATTGGTGCGCCGGCGATTTGACAGAAAGTAGGGGCGAGGTCTAAATGGCCAACCGGCTCGTCAATCTGGGCGGGCGCGACCTTCGCCCTCGGTGCAGGCCGCCATATGAACGGCAGGCGCATCAGCGCGTCGACGTGATACGGCCCCTTGAATAACAGACCGAAGTCGCCCTGCAATTCGCCGTGATCGGTCGTGAAGAAGATGTCGGTGTCGTTGTCCCATCCGCGCTGCGAGATCGTTTCGATCACGCGGCCGCACGCTTGATCGATCAATTCGTTCTCGACGTGAGTCATCGCGTTGACTTCGCGCACCTGGTCGTGGGTCATCTCGCATGGCACGAAGTTCATCGGGCCGCCTTCACAATTTCGGAACTTTCCCCGATACCAATCGAGCCAATGATGAGGCTTTTGCGCCAGTATCTCCTCGATCTTGTCGCGCGAGCCCGGATGACCCGGCGGCAGTTCAAGATCGCGCCAGTTTATACGTCGCGCCTCGGAAGCCGGCGGATCCCAGGGATGGTGCGGGTCGGGGAAACTCATCCACAGGAACCAATCGTCGTTGGGTGCCAGCGAGGTGAGCCAGGCAATGGTCCGATCGGCGATCCAATCGGTGTGATAATGCTCGCGGGGAATCGGATTGTACGCAGTCTCGGGCGCGCCGGTATCGCCCCCGCCGATGCCGCTTAAAATCGGAGCAAAGCCCCTAGTCTCGGCCGGGTAGTGGTTTCGCAGCCAGACCGAATAGTGCATCGCGCCGTTGGGACCGTGGGTCGCCAATTCCATGTGATCGAAGCCACGCCAGGGACCGGTCGAATTCTCCAGCGCCATACGGTTTTCGAACCATCGCCCGCGCATATCGAACATGGGCTCGAAATGTGCCTTGCCGATTAGTGCGGTTCGATACCCGGCTTTTTCCTTTAGATGCGCGGCGACGCTGGGCGCGTCGAACGGCAGCGGAACTCCGTTGGCCACCACGCCGTGAGTGCGGACGTACTGGCCGGTCAGCATCGTCGACCGCGCCGGCATGCAAACCGTGTTCTGATTATGAGCGCGCCGATAATTGATTCCGGCAGCGGCGAGTCGATCCGCGACCGGAGTCTTTGCAATCTTTCCGCCGTTGCAGCCGAGCGAATCGTAGCGTTGTTGATCGGTAGTGATGAAAAGAATATTGCGTCCCATTAGTGGTCCTCTCGACCGGCGGAAAACCCTACCCGCTTCGCTCTAGAAGGAACCCGGCGGCGTGATTCCCGAAATCTCAAGCAGACTATCCGTGATGCGCAGCGTCAGTCCCCATATAGTCTGGCCGTCGTAGAGGATGGCCGGGTACTTGGCGGACTTGCTCAATTCGTAGTGGCCACGATAGCGCGGATCGGCCAGTGCGGTCAGCGGCACGTCGAAAATCTCCGCGACCTCAGCCGGGTCCGGACGCAGACCGGCTGCGTTACCAACCAATCCCACGAATGGAGCCACCGTGATACCGCTGGTCAGCGTGCTGAGAGCCGGCATGCTGCCGAGCACCCGCACCGAGCCGGGCTGGATGTTGACCTCTTCATGCGCTTCACGCAAAGCAGTGGCTAAGAGGTCGCGATCCGCAGCGTCGACCCTTCCGCCGGGAAAAGCGACCTGGCCGCGATGGCTCGCGACATGGTCCGAACGCCGGATGAAGATCGCATGCAGCTCTCCTTCGCTTTCGAACAGCGGAACCAACACCGCCGCCGATTTCTGGTTCATTAGGGACTCTTTCGAGGCCGGCCGATTGCCGCCGAGTTCGCGTTCAATCCGCTCGATGTGGCCTCGGGTACGCTCGGTTTGCAGGGCATCGTAGGCGTTCATTTTTCGGTTCAACGAAGCCTAGCAGCCTCGATCGGCAAAAGCATAGCCGCGCTGGAGTAAGGCCGCATCCGGCCTCTAGCCCGTACCGCGCTTCAATGCGATACGATTCTCCCATGGAAGAGACGCCGCGGGCAGGGCAAAGAGTCGCGTGCGGATTCTGATCGGGCGCTACCACGAGGTGCGGCTTAAAGGTGGCAACCGCTGGCGATTCGTCCGCCAGGCGCAGGACAATGCGCGCGCCATTCTTGCCGATCTCAAGCCATCGCGCATATGGAGCGAGGGGCCGCGCCTTCTCGCCTCGTTCCCAGAGGAGGCGGGTGACGGTCTGATCGCGCAACGAGCCGCGCGGATTTTCGGCATTCAAAACTTCACCATCGGCCGCCAAACGAAGCCCGACCTGCGATCGATCGCCGACGCGGCGATGAAAGAAGCTAAACGCGGGCGGGGAGAGACCTTTCGGGTGAGCGCGCGGCGGACCGACAAGAGCCTCGCTTTCGACTCGATGCAAATCGAACGCGAAGTCGGCGAAGCGGTTCGGCTTGCGCTTGGCCTGGATGTCGATCTGGGGAACCCGCAGATTACGATCGTGGTCGAAGTGCTCGACAAGCACGCTTACGTCGGACTGCACAAGCTGCCCGGCGCGGGCGGACTGCCGATCGGAACCGGGGGACGTGCGCTCGCGCTGCTTTCCGGCGGAATCGATTCCCCGGTTGCCTGCTATCGAATGATGGGACGCGGTCTGCGCCTGGATTTCGTCCATTTTCACAGCTACCCGCTTTTGCCGCGAACGAGCCAGGACAAGGCCCTCGAACTGGCCAGCGTTCTGAATCAGTATCAGCCGAGATCAAAGCTGATGATGGTCCCCTTCGCGGAAATCCAGCGCCAAATCGTATCGAAGGCGGCGCGGCCGATCAGAGTCATTGTGTACCGGCGGATGATGATGCGGATCGCAACGGTGCTCGCGCTTGGCGAGAACGCGTCGGCGATCGTCACCGGCGAGAGTCTAAGCCAGGTTGCGTCACAGACCCTCGATAATCTAAGCGTCATCGAGCGGGCGGCGGGGCTCCCGGTCTTGCGACCCCTTCTAGGAATGGACAAGCAGGAGATAATCGACCAAGCGCGCCGGCTCGGCACTTACGAAACATCGATTATTCCCGATCAGGACTGCTGCGCGCTGCTTACGCCGGTCCATCCCCAAACGCACGCCGTACTGAAGCAAATCGAAGAGGCCGAAGGGGTCTTCGATATCGAAGCGATGGTGGCGCTGGTGGTGAAATCGGTAAAGCAGGTCATACTGGCCTCTCCAACCGCCCACGAGTCGCGCAGCGGCGCCTCGTGAGCAGCCGCAGGGGTCCGCTTCGCTCATTGCGATCGGCTGACGATCTGGTCGCCGCGGGCGTGGGTTTTGTTACGTCGGCAGTTCTGTTCGCGTTGACCCTCGACACACCATTCGTGAAGGACCCTGAGGCGACCTATGCGATCGACACCCGTTCGGTGATGCGGGGCGATTGGCTGCTGGTCCATGCCCTGGGCCGCAAGCCACCGCTGTATGTCTGGATCGGCGCGGCGATTTCGGCGTTCCATGGCTCAGTGACGGAAGTCACCTCGCGCATGCCGGGGGTGATCGCAGGAGGTGCGCTCTGCGCCCTGCTCTTCGCTTTCGTCGCGCGCCGCTTGGATCGCCCAACCGCGCTGTGGAGCTGGCTGATCCTGCTAAGCATGCCGGGTTTCATTACAAATTGCGTAACCGCACAGGTCGACCCGATGCTGGTTTTATGGACTTTTGCCGCGTTGCTCGCGTTCTATCCGATCGCGGCGGAAGAAGAGCATGGGCTGCCGTTGGTGGTCGCGGCTGGAGTCGCGCTCGGCCTGGGCATTCTTAGCAAGGGGCCGATTGCAGTAGTGATTGTAGGCGGAACGATCGCGATCTGGCTGCTGCTGATGGGCAAGAGTCCGACTCATTTCTTGCGGCGGTCTGCGCTTGCGGGCGCGGTTGCGCTGCTGATCGCTACAAGCTGGTACGTGGCCGCGATGATTCAAGGGGGCCGCGAGTTCGCGCGGATTCTGTATGAAGAGAATTTCGGGCACTTTCTGCCGGGTGTCGCCGGCGGGACCGGCGAAGCAGGCCGCCCAATCTACTACATCGCAGCCCATTTGATTGGCGCCAGTTTTCCGATCGTGATCTTGCTGCCGGCCGCGGCGATCGCCACTTGGTCAGAGTTCGAGCCGGATCGGCGCAGCCTGTTGAGTTACTTCGGCTCCCTCGCGCTGACCGTTACGCTGTTTTTCTCGCTCGCATCTTCCAAGCGCGAAGTGTACGTGATGTCGGCGCTTCCCGCGCTCGCGCTCCTGATCGGCGCTTATATCGCGGAGTCGATCGCCGGGCGCGCTGCCCGGGCAAGCCGGGTCGCGTTCAGGATTGCGGTGGCGGCCTTCCTCGTCGCGCTCGGGGCGCTCGGCGTTGGGTCGATTTCAATTGAGTCGTCGGTCGCGTTGATCTCGAAAATCGGTCTGCATTCGACCGACCGGATGCTGATGGGGTTGATCGCGAACGCGGCCGCAAGCGGGAACCTTTGGTTGCGCGCTGCGGCAATCGCGACCGCTTTGGCGGCAGCCGTAATCCTGATCGGTATTTGGCGAGACCGGACGAGTTATCAGAGTGCCGGGGTGGTCGCCGCAGCGGTCGTCCTGACCATGGTGTGGGCGGGTGCGATACGTCCACTCTTTGCCCGGATGCGCACCGAGAAATATTTTCTCGAGCGCGTGCGCGAGGCGCTGCAATCAAGCGACTTGCATCTGATCGCGCTGGGCGAGCCCGACATTGAAGCCGACTATTACTTGGATCGTGATCTGCCGGTAGTGCAGCCCCGCGACTTGCCCGCGATCCTCGGTCCCGTGTATCTGCTCACCAGGACAGACGCGCTGGCGCTTATTCCGGGCTTGAAGGTGGTGATGTCGGGTGCGCAGGAATCCGGCCGCGGCGGTCTGGCGCTTGCGAAATTCAATTCGTTGGAGCCGTAGTAGTAACCAGATAGATGGCCGATAAGACTGCCAAGCAAGACTCGGGGGTCAAAGTCGTCGAGCTGGATCACGTCGTCCTGCGCTGCCGCGACCTTCCTGGAACGCTCGCCTTCTATGTAAACGTGCTGGATCTGCACGAAGAACGAAGAATCGATCGGATTGAATTGGTTCAGTTGCGGGCCGGCAAGAGCATGCTCGACTTGGTTCCACGGGACGCCGCCGACCCCGGCGGGCAAAACGTGGATCACTTTTGCCTGGGAATTGAAGTTCAGAACATGAAGTGTCTCGCGGATCGCTTGCGCTCGCTGGAGGTCGAAGTAATCGGCGAGCCCGCCCAGAGGTACGGTGCACGCGGGATGGGGTGGTCGCTCTATATTCGCGATCCGGAAGGCAACGTGATCGAACTAAAACAGGTGCCGCCCGCCAGCAGCTAGACTTTCTGAGTTCCGCTCCGACCTATAAGTCATCAGCGCGCAAGCGCGCGGTGTCGTAGCGTTCATCCGGGCCAAGAGCTCGAATCTATCAACCTTGCCGAGTTCCAAGATCATACAAGGGGTACTCAATCTGGTTGCTGACATTGCGCCCGATCATCTGAAGGCGCTCGATGTCAGCTGCAAACGCGGCGAGGTACTTCGCATGCTCGCGGCGCGTGGATTCGAGGTTCGCGGAACGAACTATGAAAGCGGTCTGCCAGCGGTCGAAGGGATTCCGATTGACGGCGGCGTCGATCTGACCGACGGACTGCCGTACCCCGACGCGAGTTTTGATCTGGTCTTCCTCAC
>DASXNP010000196.1:0-2643 GCA_036494985.1 Binataceae bacterium (SeqCode) | reverse complement strand
GCAGTCCGTTCGTCAAGATAACCTCAGAGGGACCAATCCGATTCAGAAATCAGAAGCTCAGGGCGGCTTGAGCGCCATGACGGTGGTATCGTTCGAGAGCCGGATGGCGACGGAGACCGCGGCGCTAATTGCTCGCTTCGGCGGGCACGCGATCGTCGCGCCGTCGATGCGCGAAGTCCCGCTCGAGGAGAATTCAGCGGCACTGAATTTTGCCGCTCGCCTGCTTAAGGGTCGGATCGATATCGCGATCTTTCTGACCGGCGTGGGCGTACGCACTTTGTTTGCCGCGATCGCCTCCCGCCACCCAAGGCGGTCGGTGGTCGCCGCGGTGGCGCGCTGTGTCTCGGTCGCGCGCGGTCCGAAACCGCTAAAGGCGTTGCGTGAGCTTGGAATCGAACCCACCATCGCGGTTCCGGAGCCCAATACCTGGCGTGAGTTGGTCTTTGAACTGTGCTCGCGAACCGCGCTCAAAGGCAAAGAGGTCGCCGTGCAAGAGTACGGCGTTCCCAACCGCGATCTGTCGGCCGCGCTGGAAGCGCGCGGGGCGCGAGTCGTGGCGGTGCCCGTCTACCGGTGGGCCATGCCGATTGATCGCGGGCCTCTGCTGGCAGCCTTGAGGACTATCGTCGAGGGGGCCGCCGAGGTTGCGGTCTTCACCAGCCAGAACCAGGTGATCAACGTCATGCAGACCGCCGAGGCCGAGGGTCTGGCCGAAAAGCTGCGCCGCGCGATGCGCCTGATGGCGGTCGCGTCGGTGGGTCCGGTCTGCTCGCAGGCGCTGCGGGCCTATGGCTTGCCGGTGGACATCGAACCCCGGCATCCGAAGCTTGGCCATCTCATAAAGGAAGCGGCCGAACGCGCGCGCGGCATCACCGAAGCAAAGCGGCAAAGCGCGGGCATCACGACCATCGATCAGACGTCGCGTGAAGCGATTTTGAAGTCAGCCGATGTGGCTTGCGCGGACCCGCTTGAAGATTCGGCCTTCATGAAGGCCTGCAGGCGCGAGCGCGCGCCGTACACTCCGATTTGGCTGATGCGACAGGCCGGCCGCTATATGCCCGAATATCGCAAGCTACGCGCGGCGCATTCGTTTTTGCAGATGTGCCGAAATCCTGAGCTCGCGGCGGAAGTGACGGTGACGGCAGTCGAGCGGCTGAAAGTGGACGCGGCCATTATCTTTGCCGACATCCTGCTACCGCTGGTGCCGATGCGCGTGGGACTCAGCTACGAGAAGGCAGACGGCCCGAGGATCAAACGACCGCTTGCGAGCGGCAAAACGATCGACAAAATCCCGGAGTTTTCGGTTTATGCCGAGCTGGGTTTTGTCGGTCAAGCGATCCGGCTCGCGCGTGCGGCGCTCCCTGGAATGACTCCCCTGATTGGCTTTGCCGGGGCGCCGTTCACGCTTGCTTCCTATCTGATCGAGGGCGGCAGTTCGCGGCAGTATACAGGGACCAAGGCGATGATGTACCGCGACCCCGCCCTCTGGCATCGCTTGATGGATCTGCTCGCGCGGGTGACGGTCGACTACCTGAAGATGCAGATCGCGGCGGGTGCAGATGCGGTGCAGTTGTTCGACAGCTGGGTGGGCAGCTTGGGGCCGCAAGACTATCGAAAATTCGTGTTGCCTCACACCAAGCAGGTCATCGACGGGATCGGCGCGAGCGTTCCGGTAATCCATTTTGGCACCATAACGGGGAACCTGCTGGAACTGATGAAGCAGGCAGGCGGCCACGTTATCGGTCTGGACTGGAGAGTGAGCCTGTCGGAAGCATGGCGGCGTCTGGGCTACGATGTCGCGGTGCAGGGCAACCTCGATCCGGTCGCGCTCTTGGCCGACGTGCGGGAGATTAGAGCACGAGCTCAGACTATACTCGACGAAGCCGCGGGGAGACCCGGACATATTTTCAATCTCGGCCACGGAATTCTGCCAGACACGCCGGTCGAGCACGCCAAGGCGCTGGTAGATGCGGTGCACGAGCTCAGTCAGCGCTAAGTAGCAGGTGGATCTTTGAATTGGAGCTACGACGCCGTCTTACTGATCGGATTTGGCGGCCCGACTCGCGCCGAAGAGGTGCGACCGTTCCTGAATAATGTTTTGCGCGGGCGGCCGGTTGCGCGAGATCGCTACGAAGAAGTGGCCCATCACTACGAGGTGATGGGCGGCTCCTCACCCTACAACCAGCAGACGGAAAACCAGGCGGTGGCGCTGCGCGCGCTACTTAAAAGTCGCAACGCAGCCGTGCCGGTCTATGTCGGGATGCGCAACTGGGCGCCGCATCTCGCAACCACGATTGCCGAAATCGCACGGAGCGGGGCGCGTCGCGTGTTCGGCTTTGTCCTCGCACCTCACCGATGCGAGGCAAGCTGGGATCGGTATATCGCGAGCGTCAATCACGCCCTGCAAAAGTCCGGCGCGACCCATTTGAAGATCGACTACCCGGCGCTGTGGAACAACCATCCACTCTTTATCGAGGCCTGGGCCGAGCGCTTGAAAGCATCGGTTGCGCGACTCGATGACGTGGAACGATCCAACGCGGAGATAGTTTTCACCGCGCATAGCATTCCGATCGCGATGGCCAAGGCGAGCGCTTATGTGGAACAGCTGAGAGATTCGAGCAAGATGGTTGCGCGGGCGCTCAA
>DASXNP010000195.1:0-3463 GCA_036494985.1 Binataceae bacterium (SeqCode) | reverse complement strand
CCGGTTGGTCTTCGGAAGCAGACGCGCTGCAGACCGCGTGCCGTCCGTCAAGCCACGCCCCGGTCGAACTGGCGATACCGGGCGAGATCGGGGACATTTTGGACTTCGTGGTGGCGGTTCGTCGGCTCGAGGAAAACGAGTATCTTTTGCTTTAGGCACCGCCAGCGCCCCCTTGAAACCCCGTGGCGCTAGAACGAATATGCAACCGGCGTCCAGCCCGAATGGTTCGAGCTTGGAAATTCGCGATGCGACCGGCCGAGTCGCAGTGGCAACCAGCTAATGACCCAGATCAAGATTCTTCTCGACGAGTCAGAGCTTCCGCACAATTGGTACAACGTCGTCGCTGACTTGCCGAATCGCCCGGCTCCGCCGCTGGGTCCCGATGGGAGGCCGATCGGGCCCGATGCGCTCGCCACAATATTTCCGGCTGCGATAATCGAGCAGGAAGTCTCGACCGAGCGCTGGATAGCAATTCCGGAGCCGATTCGCGAGATCTATCGGCGCTGGCGACCGACGCCGATGTATCGCGCGCTGGGTTTGGAACGCAGTCTCGGGACTCCGGCTCACATCTACTACAAGTATGAAGGGATCAGCCCCGCGGGATCGCACAAACCGAACACCGCGGTCGCGCAGGCGTACTACAACTCCAAAGCCGGGATACACAGGTTGACGACCGAGACCGGAGCGGGCCAATGGGGTTCGGCTTTGGCGCTGGCTGGACAGCTTTTCGGTATCGAGGTCCGGGTCTTTATGGTGCGCGTGAGCTACGAACAGAAGCCGTTTCGGCGCTCGATGATGGAGACCTGGGGAGCGCAGGTGGTCGCGAGTCCGAGCCGCGATACCCAGGCCGGACGAACGGTGCTCGACATCGATCCCAACTCTCCTGGCTCACTGGGCATCGCCATCTCGGAGGCGGTCGAAGAAGCGGCCTCGCGGAGCGATACGAACTACGCGCTGGGGTCGGTCCTGAACCACGTGTTGCTTCATCAAAGCGTGATTGGGCTTGAAGCGAAGAGACAATTCGAGAAGGCCGGCGAATACCCCGACGTCCTGATCGCATGCTGCGGCGGCGGCTCGAACTTTGGTGGCACCGCCTTTCCATTCTTCGCCGACAAAGCTGCCGGGCGGGCGATTCGTCTAGTCGCGGTGGAACCCGAGTCGTGTCCGACCTTGACCCGCGGGCACTACGCTTACGATGCAGGTGATGCAAGCGGACTTACTCCGCTGATGCTCATGTACACCTTGGGGCGCAACTTCGTGCCTCCTGCGATTCACGCGGGCGGCCTACGCTATCATGGCGATTCCCCGTTGGTTTCGCAGCTTCACCACGAAGGCTTGGTCGAGGCGGTTGCGGTATCCCAGCGGGCGACTTTCCAAGCCGGCGTCACGTTTGCGCGGGTTGAGGGGATCATCCCCGCACCCGAGAGTAACCACGCAATCCGCGTCGCGATCGATGAAGCCCTCGAAAGCAAGCGCACCGGAAAACCGAAGACGATTTTCTTCACGTTGTCGGGCCATGGCCATTTCGACATGGCGGCATACGACCGGTATTTCAGCGGATCGCTCGAAGACTCGGCGTATCCCGCCGAGGCGATTGCGGCGGCATTGAAGGACCTTCCTCGAGTAGCCGGAAACCCTGCTCTGTAACCGGTAAAGGAACGCCGAGCGTTGTTGGTGCCGAGTTTGGTCGATATTTATAGGAGACTACACTGGCAGGCAAACAACGGTAGATTAGGATGATCAAACCTTACACGGCGGTCGGCCTGATTCCGACGGTGCGCGGAATCAGGCGGCGCGCAGAAATTCAAACCAACCTCGACCACATCGCGCATCTGGTTAAGGCGGCGGCGTGGCTTTCCAGTCTCGAACTTCCGGTCCGCCTGATAGCGCTGCCCGAGGGGGCCTTGCAAGGCTTCAATGATGAGGTGTTCGATATCGACCACGTCGACTACGCTCGAGAGTGCGCGATCGATATTCCCGGCCCCGAAACCGAAACTCTCGCCGACCTCGCTCGCGGCTACAAGGCGTTCGTGATTGCGCAAGCCAAGGCCAGGCACCCTGAGTGGAAGGACCGCTTTTTCAACGTCGCGCTCATCCTGGATCCGACGGGCGAGGTGATTTTGCAGCACTATAAGGTCACGCCGCTGTTTCCGGTCGAACATTCGGTCTGCCCACACGACGTCTTCGATTGGTGGATCGAAAGATACGGAAACACCCTCGAGGCGTTCTGGCCAGTCGCCGATACTGAAATCGGACGCCTGGGTATCATGATGGCCAACGAGGGATCGTATCCCGAAAATGCGCGGGCGCTGGCGCTCAACGGCGCCGAGGTAGTGTACCGCGCGTCGTATCCGCACCCTGCCACCGGCAACGACATGTTCGAAATTCAGAGCAGAGCCCGCGCTCTGGATAACAACATGTACGTGGTTGCTCCGAACATGGCCGCCTATTTCATTGACGCTGCGAGCAGCACCCCGATCGACACGTTCGGCGGTCGCTCGTCCATCGTCGACTACCGGGGCCGAATCGTCGGCAAGCAGGAGTATGGGGGCGTTTCAACCTACGTCGCCGCGGTGATCGATATCGAAGCGCTTCGATATCATCGCGAGACGGCGCAGTGGGACAATTGGTTAAAAGATCTAAAAACGGAGCTATATCAGCTTCTATACAAGGACCCTATCTATCCAAAGAACCTTTACCTCAATCGTGAGCCGATGAAGCACGCGGAATATCGACGCGAGGTAATCGACAAACAAATCGCACTGATGCACCGGCGCGGAGTCTGGAAGAAGTCCTGTTACGAGTGACGCTTTGCGCGCGACTAAGACGGCTTAATCGTTGGTCGCGCTTTTGGTCGGGCGGCCAGCAGTTTAGCGACCTCGGATTCGACGACGGTACCTTTGAAGAAGGTGGGATTCGTCGCGGTCCACAGCTCGACCGGATTTGCGAAAACGAAGTCGCGCAACTGATCTTGGTTCATCAGACCGTCCTCGACCAGTTCGCAGGTTTCTTGCAAAACTTCCCGCATATCCGGCACATCCCAGTGCCCGATGTCTGAACCGTAGAAGGCGCGCAACTGGGTCTCGAACGGGGTGCCCATGGGATCGAAGGCGATCATGTTCAGCGGGTCATCGCCTTCGCAGCCGAAGAAGAAGCGCTCAGCGAAGATGTCGCGGATGTCTTCGGCGCTGCGAATCTGGCTCTGCGCCCACTCGTCGATCAGAGCCGGGTCGGTTCCGGCGCTCCGGTACAGATCGGCGAGGTGCTCCGCCTTTTCGGCCAAGATCATCCCGCCGTAGCGCTGCGCAAGCGTTACGAACATCGCGCGATCCATGCTTGCGGGATTGTAGTTTTCCATCGCAGCGCGGTTGCGCTTTTTCCAATGCGATACCAGCTCGCAGTACAAGCTCCGCGCCCAAGCGGCGCCGCCTTCAAGAAAGGCGAATCTCAGAGTCGGGAATCG
>DASXNP010000194.1:0-7578 GCA_036494985.1 Binataceae bacterium (SeqCode) | reverse complement strand
GTATCCAGTCGAGGTCTGGCGCGACGAACTTGTGAAAGCTTTCTAGGCCTAATTTCCGCTACGCTTTGCGCTTGCGCGTGCGAGTGACTAGCAAAAAGGTTTCCTTGACGGACACGGAACCACCCGAATAGAGTGGCGCGGTATTGTCGCGGTCTCGGGGGCCACAAACATTTCGATCTGGAATGGGAACTTTAGATGTGTGGCGCCGAAAAGCGTGCAACGCGACGCCCTGATCGGCCTTTGATTTTCGTCGGGTCCAGAAAAAGTGTTGGGCACCCGCACCAAGCGGTCGAGGAGGTAGGCTAAGATGTTGTTCAATCGAAGCTTCGGTTTCGCCAATGGAGGTTTCACTTTCGGCAATTTCTTACTCGATGTATTTGCAATTTTCCTCTTCGTCGTCTGGTTCTGGTTGCTGATCACCGTGCTAGGCGACCTGTTCCGCCGAGCGGATGTGTCGGGCATGGCCAAGGCCCTGTGGGTGATATTGCTGGTCGTGTTCCCCTATTTCGGGGTATTCGTCTACCTCATCTCACAAAGCCGCGGAATGGCAGAGCGACATAGTCAACTAGCCCAGCAAGCTCGCACCGATCTTCGCCAAATGGTCGGCTTCAGCGCGGCCGACGAAATCGAGAAACTCGACCGACTGAAGAACTCAGGCGCGATTTCCAATGAGGAATACGCCCATCTTCGCGCCCGAGTGCTGCAGTAGCTAAAATGGGCTTGCGATAAGCTCAAAAGAACCGTCGCCGGTCCCGAGTAAACGCGCGAGCTTGCGTTGCTTGCGCTCCATTACTTTAGTTGCTCAATGCTCGCGCGGTTGATCGATCAAGGTTAGTTGAGGCGGGGCAAACCCTCGACCGCCGTCGCCAACTTGCCAACCCTCGGGCCTGAAGATAAGCGCCAGCGTTCATTTCCGCGGAGTTCAGTCGCGCGGGCGCACCGATACGTACCGATTGCCGCCTTCGTAGAAGCGCCATCGACGCCGCGCCGCGAGTTGGCCGACGGTTTCGACGTTCATGTTTATGCGAGACGACCGGCGAATCGCGCCTGCGGGTCCGTCCCAAGCTTCCAGAAAGAGAAGATCGCCGCAAAGATCGAACCCATACTGAGCACCCGTAATTCCAAGCGCCCGCGTCAGCTTGCCGGGGCCATTGCCGAGCTCGCGCGATCCGATCGGCTTGCCCCGGCGCCGGGCGATCAAGTCGAGTCCACGCACCGGCTCGATCGCGCGAATCAATACCGCATGCGGCGCGCCTTCTTCTCCCACGACCAGGTTCATTGCCCAGCTCGTCCCGTACAACTGATAAACGTAGGCGCGACCGGGCGGCCCGAACATCACTTCGGTGCGCCTGGTTCGACGCCCTCGCGCGCTGTGCGCCGCCAGATCGTGCGGGCCGCGATACGCTTCGGCTTCGACGATTCGCCCTGCGGCCTCGCCTTCGGCGGTCCGATGGACCAACACCTTGCCGATACAGTCGCGCGCCACGACTAGCACCGGCCGTTGATAAAAGTCACGCTTGATTCTCAATTCGCTCCTTCGCCAGTCAAGAGGATGCGATGGACGGACTTGACGGTCAAATCGCCTTTCTGAAATAGCTCAACAAAGGAACTTTAAGCTCAATCCACGGTCGGTATACCCGCCGAGGGCCTTTCACGCGGAGGAACTAATGGCATACGAAGAGATTCTCTACGAAAAGCGCGAAGCCGTCGCCACGATCACGATCAACCGGCCCCACGCGATGAACGCCGGCACGATTCGCACGTGGGGTGAAATGGCCGACGCCCTGCGCGACGCCGAGCGCGACGAGGCCACCAGAGTGGTAGTGATCACCGGCGCGGGCAAAGCATTCTGCGCGGGCGACGATGTCAAGGCGATCTTCCTCAATCCCGAATTTCAAAATGCCCAACCCAACAAACGCCAAGAAGTCGAAGTATGGTCCTCGCATGAACCAGTCGCACTGGATTTTCTTCTCACCTACCCGAAGCCCACGATCGCATCGGTTAATGGAGCCGCGGTCGGCTATGGATGCGATATCGCGCTGATGTGCGACATGCGCATTTGCTCCGATAAGGCTCGATTCGGTGAGGTGTTCATCCGCCGCGGACTAATTCCGGAAGCGGGGGGCCTGATCGTCCTGCCGCGGCTGGTTGGCCTCGCGCGCGCCTATGAGTTGATCTTAAGCGGCGACATCATCGATGCCAGCGAGGCCGAACGGATTGGATTGGTGAACAAGGTCGTAGCGCACGACGAATTGCCCGCGGCTACTTCGGCCTTCGCCACCAAGATCGCGGGACAGGCCCCGCTGGCCCTTCGCCTGGCCAAGGAAGCGCTGCGGGTCGGACTCAATCTTAACTTGCCATACTTCTTCGACTACCAGCGGCACGGGCAGCATTTGATGCTGAGCTCGAAGGATCATATTGAGGGCGCACGGTCGTTCGTCGAAAAGCGCCCGCCGAATTTCAAGGGTGAATGAAGTGCCGGAATACGTCGATCTCGAGGCTGCGAAGACCGCTTCGGGCTTGCGGCTGCTGACGGTCGCGGGAGTCCCGAGTCCGTGGGGTGAAGCGCTCAAGGGTATCTGTCGAGTCAAGCAGATCCCCCACAAGATCGCTCGGATCGTTCCCGGCCACGCCGATGGCGAACTGATTCGATGGACCGCGCAAAGCAGTCTGCCGGTCGCGGTCTACAACGATGAGCGGCCGCGCAGCAGCTGGATCGATCAACTTTACTTGGCCGAGCGGCTGGGCCCCGAACCCGGGCTGATTCCTGGGGCCATAGCCGATCGCATCGAGATGTTCGGACAGAGCAACGAATTGTGCGGTGAGAACGGCCTCGGGTGGCTGCGCCGTCTGACACTGCTCGATATCTCGCTGGCACGGGGCGACCAGACCGGGATGGCCAAGGCACTCGGCGCGAAGTACGGCTACTCGAAACTGGCGGCCGAGTCCGCGCCCGCCAAGACTGCTGAAATCCTCCGCCACCTGGCCGCGCGCCTCGCCGAGCAGAAGCAACGCGGCAGCAAATTCTTAATCGGCGAGCGCCTTTCGGCGCTCGATATCTATTGGGCGACGTTCGCTGCCCTAATCGATCCGCTGCCGCGCGAAGTTTGCACGATGCCGCGGGGACTGCACGCGCTCTATGGCGAAATCGGCCCGGTGGTTAAGGCCGCGCTTGATCCGTCTTTGATCGCGCACCGCGATTTCATCTATCGCGAATATCTGAAGCTGCCGCTGGAATTGTAGCCGGCCTTCGGTTCCTCCCCGTTCAACCGCAGGCAGGCCCTCGACGGCGAGGGCCCTAAGCGGCACCTGGCGCCGACTCGAGGGTGAAACCCCTCAAAATTCACTATTTTGAGCCCGCGCCCTAAGATTTGTTGACAAAATTCACCCGATTAAGCTATATTTCGCCGCTCACTCGGTGCTTTCTCCTTATGAAATTAGGAAACGAAATGCCGGACCTCGATTCGATCGACCTTCAGATTTTGTCCTCGCTGCAGGAGCACTGCAAAATCTCGCTGGCCAAACTGGGCGAGCAGGTCGGACTGTCGGCTCCATCGGTTATCGAACGGATCAAGAAGCTCGAAGACAGCGGGGTGATCGTCGGCTACCGCGCGCTGGTGGACGCAAAGCTCCTGGGCAAGGATGTCACTGCTTTCATCGGAGTTTCGATCAGCCATCCCAAGCTGGTCGAGGCGTTCGAGCGCACCATTGAGCGGCTCGACGATGTGCTGGAGTGCCATCATGTGACCGGCGGCCATACCCTGCTGCTCAAGGCCAAGACCGAAAACACCGCCACCTTGGAGGGACTGATCAGCGCGATTCGCTCGATCGAGGGTGTGGCGAGGACCGAAACCATGGTGGTGCTCTCGACTCATACCGAGCGAACACAGATTGTATTGAGCGACCACACCGATGAGGAGGAAGCAGGAAACGTTCGGCGTGCGCGCAACGGCGCGCGCGGCGGCATCCAGCATCATCCCAAGCGGGTTTAGAAGGCTCAGGATTCTCAGGGGGACTGGTAAGAGAAGATGCACAACCTGCACAAGCCGCCCGGCAAACAGGGTCTCTACGACCCCGCTTGCGAGCACGAAGCCTGCGGCGTTGGCTTCGTGGTTGACATCAAGGGAGACCGCTCGCACGGGATAATCACAAAGGCGCTGGAGGTAGTCGGCAATCTGACGCATCGTGGAGCTTGCGGCTGCGATCCGCGCACGGGCGATGGCGCCGGCATCCTCATCCAGATACCCCACGAATTCTTCAAGCAGGCCAATCTCGATTTCGAGCTGCCCGCCCCCGGCGAATACGGGGTCGGCACGGTTTTTCTCCCCACCGAGACCCAGGAACGCAACCTTGGTGAGGAAATTTTCGAGCGCGTGGTCCGCGAGGAAGGACAGCGGATGCTCGGGTGGCGCTCGGTGCCGGTGGTCGAAAGCGCGTGCGGAGATATCGCGCGACGCGCGATGCCGGCGATTCGGCAGATCTTCATCGGCCGCAGCGAAGAAATCGAAGACCCCGACGCGCTCGAGCGAAAACTGTACGTGATTCGCAAGCGGGTAGAATCCGAGATTGCGGCGGCGAGCCTGCGTCAGCGCGAACTCTTCTACATCTGCAGCCTGTCTTCCACCACCCTGGTGTACAAGGGCCAGTTGATCTCCACCCAGGTGCCCGATTACTTCCCCGACCTCTTAAACCCTTCAATGGCCAGCGCACTGGCGCTAGTGCATCAGCGTTTCTCCACCAACACCTTTCCGAGCTGGGACCGCGCGCATCCCTATCGCTTTATCGCGCACAACGGTGAAATCAATACCGTGCGCGGCAACGAAAACTGGATGCATGCGCGTCAGAAGTTGTTTTCGTCGCCGCTTTTCGGCGAAGACATCAAGAAGCTGCTTCCCATCATTGAACCCTCAGGAAGTGATACCACCAAGTTCGACAACACGGTCGAGCTCTTGGTCCGCACGGGGCGATCGCTGCCGCACGCGGTGATGATGATGATTCCCGAAGCGTGGCAGAACCATCAGTTCATGAGCGAATCGAAGCGCGCCTTCTATCAATACCATTCGTGCATTATGGAACCGTGGGACGGACCCGCCTCGATCGCGTTCACCAACGGACGGCAGATCGGCGCGGTGCTGGATCGCAACGGGTTGCGCCCCTCGCGGTATCTGGTGACCAAGGACGGGTTGGTGGTGATGGCTTCAGAGACCGGCGTGCTCGACATCGCACCTGAGAACGTAGCGCTCAAGGGACGCTTACAGCCCGGCAAGATGTTTTTGGTTGACACGACTGAGGGCCGAATTGTCGACGACGAGGAAATCAAGGAAACCGTCGCGGCGCGCAAGCCTTACCGGCAGTGGCTGAGGAAGAGCCTGGTGGAGCTGGACGATTTGCCTAAACCACCCGAGGCGTCTTCGCTCAATGGCCACTCGCCCAGCGACCTCGTCCAGCAACAGCAGGCTTTCGGGTACACCTCCGAGGACTTGAAGATCCTACTAGCGCCAATGTCGCTCAATGGACAGGAGGCGGTCGGCTCGATGGGCACCGACACGCCGTTGGCGGTGCTGTCTGACCAGCCACAAGTGCTTTTTAACTACTTCAAGCAGTTGTTCGCGCAGGTCTCCAACCCGCCGATCGATCCGATTCGCGAAGAAATCGTGATGTCGCTCGAAACCACGATCGGTGCGGAACAAAACCTCTTCGAAGAAACGCCGCACCATTGCCGGCAACTTCGTCTCAAGCAGCCGATTCTAAGCAACCAGGAGCTCGCGAAGATCAAACGGCTGGCGATACCGGGCCTCAGCTCGATCACTCTGCCGATGCTCTACAAAGTCGCCGACGGCAAAGCCGGATTACAAGCGGCGCTCGATGAACTCTGCCTTAGCGCGTCCAGCGCGGTTGCCGACGGTTGTTCGATCATCGTCATCTCAGATCGAGCGGTGGACGCCGATAACGGGCCGATTCCCAGTCTGCTCGCGACCGGCGCGCTGCATCACCATCTCATCCGCGAAGGCACGCGCACCAAGGTCGGTCTGGTGGTTGAATCGGGCGAACCGCGCGAAGTGATGCATTTCTGCTTGTTGGTGGGTTACGGCGCGGGCGCGGTCAATCCATATCTCGCCTACTCCACCCTGGTCGGTATGATCCACGACGGCATCCTGAAAGATGTGAGCCCGCAAGACGCGGTCGATCACTACGTAAAGGCAATCAGCAAGAGCCTGCTCAAGGTCAGTTCCAAGATGGGTATCTCGACCTTGCAAAGCTACCGCGGCGCGCAGATTTTCGAAGCGATCGGCCTGGGTCGCGAGGTCATCGATCGATACTTCACGTGGACCGCGTCGCGGATCGAGGGAATCGGGCTCGAAGAGATCGCGCGCGAAGCTAAGGTTCGTCACGATCGCGCGTTCCGAATGAGCCCCAACCTCGACGGCGATCTGGAGCCGGGCGGTCAGTACCAATGGCGGCGGCGCGGCGAATTCCACATGTACAACCCGAATTCGGTGGCCAAGCTTCAGCATTCGGTTCGTGCGGGCAGCTACAAGCTGTTCAAGGAATACACCCGAGTGGTCGACGATCAGAGCCGCAAGCTTGCGACCCTGCGCGGCCTGCTCGAGTTCAAACCTACGAAGTCGATTCCGCTAGAGGAAGTGGAGCCGGCCCGGGAGATCATGAAGCGGTTTAAGACCGGCGCGATGTCGTTTGGATCGATCAGCAAGGAAGCACATGAGAACCTTGCCATCGCGATGAACCGGATCGGCGCCAAGAGCAATACTGGCGAAGGCGGCGAGGATCCGAATCGTTTCCAGCGCGACCCAAACGGCGACTGGCGGCGCAGCGCGATCAAGCAGGTTGCGTCCGCACGGTTCGGCGTCACCAGTCACTACCTAGTCAACTCCGACGAGCTGCAGATCAAGATGGCGCAGGGAGCTAAACCGGGCGAGGGGGGCCAGCTTCCGGGCCACAAGGTCGATGACTTCATCGCCAAGATCCGCTACTCGACCCCCGGAGTTGGTCTGATCTCGCCGCCGCCTCATCACGATATCTACTCGATCGAGGATCTCGCCCAGTTGATCCACGATTTGAAGAACGCCAACGACCACGCCAGGGTCAGCGTCAAACTGGTGGCCGAAGTAGGCGTGGGGACGATTGCCGCCGGGGTTTCGAAAGCCAAGGCTGACGTGGTGTTGATCAGCGGTTACGACGGCGGCACCGGCGCTTCGCCGCTCACCTCGATCAAACACGCCGGAATCCCATGGGAACTCGGACTCGCCGAAACCCAGCAGGTGCTGGTGACGAACGACCTGCGCGGGCGGATCCGCGTCGAAGCCGACGGTCAGTTAAAGAGCGGGCGCGACGTGGTGATCGCGGCGCTGCTCGGCGCGGAAGAATTCGGTTTTGCCAGCGCCGCGCTGGTGGCTTCGGGCTGCATTATGATGCGGGTCTGCCATTTGAATACTTGCCCGGTCGGAATCGCAACCCAGGATCCGGTGCTGCGCAAGAAATTTACCGGTACTCCGGAGCACGTCGTCAACTTCATGACATTCATTGCGGAAGAGGTGCGCGAATACATGGCGCAGCTGG
>DASXNP010000193.1:0-6135 GCA_036494985.1 Binataceae bacterium (SeqCode) | reverse complement strand
GGACCCGCGCGATTTTCTAAACGCGCGCAGCCCGGCCTTCAAGGCGATGGGCCTCACAGGCAAATCGCTCACGTCCGCGCAGGCGTTAGCGCTGATGGCGAAGGAACCGAATCTAATCAAGCGTCCGATCGTAATCGCGGGCAAGGAAATGATCGCAGGTTTCGACCGCGACCGACTCCGTGCCGCGCTGAAGTAGAGCGCTCGAAAAAAGCGAAGTGAAACCCCTCCGTGGGTTTCACGCTTCCTTGGGCAGGGGTAACCCCTGCACCTTAGTATTAAGAAATTTGCGCTCCGATCCGATGGACATGGGCGTGCAATACTTTGGGCGCGATGCTATTTCACTGAATCAGGCGAGGTGCTTCTTTATGGCTTTTTCTGAGGATCTTTTTTTCGCTCCCGCGCACAAACTTGCTGCGATGCTGCGCAAGCGCGACGTGTCTTCGGTGGAAATGGTTGACGCCTTTATCGAGCGCATCGAGTCGGTGAATCGAGGCCTTAATGCGGTCGTCACCCTGGTCGAGGATCGCGCGGCGCGCGAGGCCGAGGACAGCGACCAGCGCCTTTCAGGCAAGGGCGAGGTTCGGCCGCTCGAAGGACTGCCGATCACTATCAAGGATTCGATAATCACCGAGGGCGTGCGATCGACCTGGGGCATGAAGATGTTCGAGCATCACGTCGCCAGGCAGGATGCGCCGACGGTCGCGCGTCTGCGCGCTGCGGGCGCGATCGTTATCGGGAAGACCAACACGCCCGAGATGACGATGGACTACGACTGCGACAATCCGGTTTTCGGGCAGACCAATAATCCGTGGAATCATGAGCACGTGCCCGGTGGCTCCAGTGGCGGCGAGGCGGCGGCGCTCGCGGCAGGTATGTCGCCGCTGGGGATGGGTTCCGATTATCGCGGATCGATCCGCGTGCCGGCGCATTTCTGCGGTATCACCGGGCTCAAGCCGACGTGGGGCACGATTCCCGGCAGCGGGCATATGGCGCCGAGTATTGCGGCGCCGCCGCCGATCGCGCACATGGCGACGATCGGCCCGATGGCGCGCTATGTGGACGATCTCACGCTCGCTTACAACGTCGTCAAAGGACAGCATCCGAGTTCCCCATACACGGTGCCGACGCCGGATGCGCATCCTGAAAAAGTCGATCTGAAAAAGATTCGATGCGGGATCTTCACCGACGCGTGCGAAGTTCCGGTCACGGCCGACATCCGCGCCGCGATTGAGCGTGCGGGGCGCGAGCTGCAAAAGATGGGTATCGTGGTCGAAGCCGTGAAGCCGCCGATCGACGAGGGCGAGCGTCTGTGGTGGGCGTACAGCGGAGCGGACGGCAACCAGAATGTGGTCGAGGCGCTTGGTGAGGGCCTGAAACATTCGCGCGAACGCTTGCGAAGTTTCATGGTTGCTGGTGAAGGAAAGTCGGCGGCCGAATTTTTCAAGATCGCGATGCTACGCGACGCATGGCGCGTGCAACTCGCAGAGTTCATGGAGCAATACCCGATCATTCTCGGGCCGACGTTTTGTGTGACCGCGTTCAAGCACGGCGCAACCGAAGTCGATATCGACGGGAAAAAATACCCGCACTTTCTCGCGGGATGGCCGGTAGCATGGGGCAACTGCGCAGGTCTGCCGGGCGTCGTGGTGCCGTGCGGAAAAGATCGCGAGGGGCTGCCGATCGGACTGCAGATAAACGGTCGCGCATTCGGCGAGGAAACAGTGCTCGCAGTCGCGAAGGCAGCGGAGACCGCGCTGGGCGGGTATCAGCGGCCGCCGATGTGAATGCGGGAAGAACTTAATTTAATGTGAAACCCTCCGCGGGTTTCAAACTTCCGCGGCAGGGTGACCCCTGCATCCAGTATTAATCGCAAAATGGCGAGGACGCCATTTTGCTCGAAAGGTTGGGAAGAGGAGACGATACTTTCCTCCTCGCGATTGTTCCGCTTCTTTACACTGCGAAGCCGGTTGGGCGGCCCAAGATTGTTGCGCCGGACGTTGTCAGCCATGACTCTGCTACGGCGGCGTGTTGGGTGAGGGTTTGGATGTCGCGCAGGCATCGTTGGAGCGGGGAAGTATCGTAGGGCGAGGTGCCGCCGCCCGCTTTGTAGCAGGTATCCACGACTGCGGCGCAGGTGTGGACGGCCCAGGTGTTCGCGGCCATCACCGGGGCACGGCCGTCGATTGAAACCGGGTTTCCCGCGACTGCAGAATTCCATACTGCGTCCGCCTGGTTGCGCAGGAGAATGCGAGCAGCGCGCAGACTCGCGTCCGCGTGTCCTACCCGGTACTGAAAGAGCGGAGATTCGGCGAGCGACGCGCTCGCGTAGAGGCGGCGCTTGTTGGTGTTGGCGAGCGCGACGATCTCGTCGATAGCGCGCTGAGCGATTCCGATTGCGACCGTGCCGATGTGCAGCGCGGCGTACAGGAGTGGCTCAGCCAGTATGGGACTCGAGATCGTTGGAGTTCCGAGGAAAATATCGAAGGTGTCTTCCGCGGGGACGATCAAATTCTCGACTGCGATGTCGTGACTGCCGGTGCCGCGGAGTCCGTTCACCGACCAGGTGTCGATGATTTGCGCTTTCGCAGGCGCGAACATCATCGCGCGCGTTTCCGGCGATCCGGGTATCAGGCCGGGGCGGGCAATTCCCTTTTCCGTCACCACGCAATTGCCGAAAAGGAAATTGCTGTGCTGGCATCCGCTGGCGAAGCTCCATCGACCGCTGACGCGATAGCCGCCGTCGATCATCTCCGCCTGTCCCCGAGGAGCGAATGCGCCTGCGATTATCACGTCGGGGGTGCTGGCATACAAGCTATCGAAGCGCTTGCGCGAGAGGAGCGCGAGCAGCATCGGGGTTTCGCTCCCGATCATCACGACCCATCCGGTGGAACCGTCGGCGCTGGCGATCGCCTCGATGATTTCCATGCTGGTGGGGAAATCGATGTCGAGGCCGCCGTGACTCTTCGGGACGAACATGCGGAAGCATCCGGCGGCGGTGAGTTGCGCGAGCAGATCGAGCGGAAGCCGGCGGCCGGCGTCTATTTCGGCGCTGCGTGCGCTGATCGACGGCGCGAGATCGCGAATCGAATCGAGCAGCGTCTTCGCTTCGGGGGTCATCGCGATTTGCTGTAGCACATATACTGAAAATAGAAACAGCCGAGTCGCGATGACCCGGCCGTTCGTTGTTCTAATATTGAAAGAGGCGGGCACGCGGCCCGCCCCACTTTCTCTATGCGGTCTTCTCGACCTTCTCGACGCTGGTCTCGATGGTGCGTTCAGCGCGCTCGCCGCGAGCCGGGCGCTCGGGCTTGTCGCCGGTCTTATCGCCACGCGCGCGAGGCACTATGTTGCTGGTGGTCAGCACCTCGATAAATTTGCGCACCGCCGGCGACAATTCGCGGCCGCGCTTGTAGATAATCGCCAGCGGGCGGAGAAAAGTGCCTTCCTGAAACTCGAGCATCCGCAGAGTGCCGCGCGCGACCTCGTTCTCGACCGTCATCCGCGGCACGATCGCGCATCCCAACCCGATCTCGACCGCGCGCTTGATCGTCTCGATATTGTCGAATTCGAGCGTGTAGGTAGGCTTGACCCCATGCTCGCGCAGGATTCGGTCGCTGGCCTTGCGCGTCGGGATGTCGCGTTCGTAGCCGACAAACTTCTGACCCGCCAACTGTCCAACATTCACCTTGGTATGCTTGGCGAGCGGATTGTCGGGCGGCACGGCGAGCACGAGTTCGTCGTGGCGGAACGGCACCGACACGACCTGGCTGCGCTTGGCGGGATAGGCGACGACGCCGAGGTCGACTTTGCCTTCGATCAGATCTTCGTAAATCTTGTTCGAGCGCAGGTATTCGAGATGAACGTTGACGGCTGGATAGTTGCGCAGAAATTCGGTCAGGTACGGCGGCAACTCGTGCAGGCCGACGCTGTAAACGGTGCCGACGCGAATCGAACCTGCGACCACCGAGCCGATCTCGCGCAGGCGATTCTCCAGTTCCAGGAAGCGGCGCACGATTTCCTTGCTCGCGGTGTAGAGAATTTGGCCGGCTGGAGTGGGTTTGACGCCGGCTCGTCCGCGTTCGATTAATCGGCAGTCGTATTTCTCTTCGAGGCTTCGGACCTGCTGACTGACCGCCGATTGAGTGACGAAGTTTTGCGACGCGGCATAAGAAAAGCTTCCGCTTTCGATTATGTCGCAGAAGACCTTTAGCGTTTCGATGTGCATATTGCTGGCTTGACGTATAAGGCTACGTGATACCCAAAACGGAGGCAACTAGTAGCCGAGTTTATAGATTTACCGGCCTGCGATTAGCCTGCGGAACGAAAGCGAGCGGGTCAAGAGGGGGCAATACTGACGGTATGGATTCGGTCACCCGAGGAACAATGCTCTACACATTCACGCGGCTATTGTTATCGACAAATAGCAGAGCTGGCTTTAAGAAATCGGCCGAGCGTGCAAGGATAATCGAGTACCTAGCTCGATTCCTGGCGGAGGCCGTTTCAACGTGAACCAAATCAAAAGCACAGTTGCGGGTATGCGTACCGGCGCGACGATCGCATTTTTAGCAATAGTCTGTGGAGTATTCGCGGCTTCGTCGGGGTGGTCGGCGCCCACCGGATCGATTGCCGGCAGATCTCGACTCCAGGATCTTACGCTCCAACTCGCCGCCGAGCCGGCAACTGCACCGGCGCCCCCGTCTGAGACCGACGAGGAGGACGACAAGGACGTTCCGACCAGCCAGGTCGATAAGTACATCAGCGTTTACGAGTCGATGCAGAAGGACCACAACCTGACGGTCGAGCAGGCGACCTCGAAGCAAGGTCTCACGGTTGCGCAGTTCAGGGAGATCGAAGGGAAGATCGAGCGCGACGACACCTTGCGCGAGCGCGTCCGCAAGGCGCTGAGGCATGAGCGCGATAAAGACTCGGAGAACTAGGCGGCCAGAACTAAATCTTACGCGAAACCCCTCCTGGGTTTCATTTTTCACTGCTTCCCTGGGCAGGGGTAACCTCCTTCGGCTTCGCTCGGGCAGGCTCTGAACTTTATGCAGGCGGGGGCGGCTGATGCGGCGCTTTCTGAAATTCATCGGCATCGTTGTCGGCGCGATCGTCACGATCGCGCTGATCGCGCTCGTATTCCTGCTGCAAGGGCCGGCCGTTCCTGATCATTCCGATTACCAGATCGATCTCGCGACGCTGCGAAAACTTGCCGATCAACCAGCCGGACCGCACCCGGTAAAAATCAACGCGGCTGAAGTGGCGACGGGCAAGGCGCCAGCCGCAGTCTTCCTCGGCGGCGTCCGCTTAGACCGCCATCAACTGGTCTTTCCTTCGTACCAGGTCCTCTATCCGGACGGCTCGATGGTTATCGTTGACGCGCCGCCGGGACGCGACTTCTTCGCGGCGAACTTTCCCGGCGGATTCGATGACGCTCAGTACAAAGCCGAGCAGGACGCGCTAACCCACGCGCGCGCGATCGTCGTGACTCACGAGCATGCCGACCATCTGCAGGGAATCGCGGAGTCGCCGAACCTGCCGGCCTTCGCCGATCACCTGATGCTGACGCGGGAGCAGCGCGACGACATCAAGTGGCTGACGCAGTGCAAGTTTCCCGAGAATGTGCGCATGTCGCTGCATCCGCTGGATTTCGATCATTACTATCCGCTCGCGCCCGGCGTAGTGCTGATAAAGGCGCCCGGGCATACAGTCGGGAGCCAGATAATTTACGTCCGCCTTGCCGACAACTCCGAGTTTCTGCTGATTGGCGACGTAGCCTGGGACATGGAGCAGGTGACGATTCCAAAATGCCGGCCGCGGCTGGCCGAACTCGCGATGCGCGAGAACAGCGACCAGGTAACATCGGAACTCCGGACGCTGCACGATTTGGCCGCATCCAACCCCGACGTGCACATAGTTGTGTCGCACGATGCCAAGCAACTCGCTGATTACGAAGCGACAGGCAAAATCGGGAATGGCTTCAGCGGCCTTTATCCGGTTTCAGCGGTGTCATTTCTCAGTCGCGACCTAATTCTGATTCGGTTCAATTTTGAATGACCACTTATATTCCTGGGACTCGACTGTCATGGAGACCGTGTAAGTGTGGCCGGGCTTGAGCGGAGCACGGGGAATGACGAC
>DASXNP010000192.1:0-1755 GCA_036494985.1 Binataceae bacterium (SeqCode) | reverse complement strand
TGGGTGCCACCATCAGCTCGGGCGAGCGCCGCACATTTTCGCAACGCGCACTCTGTGAAAAACCTCGGCGACCCCGAGATGTTGCATCGGGATCTGGACCGATCGACGGGTCGGTCGTCTTGCTTCCCATTGTACCGTTCGGCGGCCGCTTCCTGCGTGCTTTGTTTCATTTGTAACGTGCCGTGTTTCATGTGACTCATCCCACTTTGGTTCCTTTTCGGAAATTAGTCATACTTATTGAACATTATCCCATTCGGTTCCTGTTCATGTCCCCGATGCGAAACCAAAGCGCTCAGACCGCGTATTTGGTCTGTTCATTTATCAGCTTAATTACCGGGTATGCCATGAAGCCGACGGAGATTCAGCAGTTCGCTATCCAAGCCAAACTCAACATGCGGCTCGGGCGAGAGGTTTTCGACACCGTGTTCCTCGGGACCGAAATAGCCGGATTGTCAAACGGTGAGATGCGGGTACTGGCGCGAAGCGAACATTGCGCTCATGTCATCGAGAACAACTATCTTGGCATGCTCGCGGTGATCGTCGAGAGTGTCTTGAAGCGGCCAGTCAAATTCGCGACGGTCGCGTCAAAGAGCGTTCGCGGCTGGACCGAGCATTAGCCCGCAGCAACGGCGTTACGCGGCAAGAATCCGCTGACGCCGCGGCCGCAGGCTGACGATCTCGCCAGCCACAGGGATTTCGCGATCGGACGCAGGCCGGGTCCGCGCCGCGAGATTGTCGCTGATTACATCAACCGAATATCATCGGGCGGCTGGCGGTAACGATCGTTTCGACCGTCAAGATAGCGGATCGACGTGGCGAGTTCGTCGGCATCGGCATCGTCGAGCGAAGCGACGGCGATGAAGGTAAACGGGCCGCCTTCCGGCCCGTGTTCGCCGCGACCCGCGGTGCGGACCCCGCAGGTTTTGCAGAAACGGAAATGCAGATTGGGCGCGGGTCTGCCGGCGGGTACCCAGTGATATTCTGTTTCGGCGTCCGCGCCGCTCACTTGACGAAACCGGTCCGGACCGACCAGCACGAACCATGCGCGCGCCTTGGCGCAGATCGAGCAGTTGCATCGATGGGTGCCTTTGCTGAGATCGATGTCGGCTTCAAAGCGGACGGCACCGCAATGGCAGCTCCCGCGGTAGGTTTTCAAGTGCATTGTTTGCTCCATTTGTTCGGGCAGGGATCAGGCGCGGTGGTCGTGAAGCAGCGGCCGGCTTGAGACGAGATAGGCCTCGAGCTTGTTGAAGGCGCTATTCCAGCCTTTGCCATGGCCATCGCGGTCGTCGGCGGTGGGAAGGCCTTCGTGCCGCAGCTTGAGCTCGGTGCGCCCGTTCAGATCGCGCAACTCGACGCTGACGAGGGTCTGCCGCGGGTCACCTTCCATGCTCCACGTGAAGGCGAAACGCTTGTTCGGCTCGATCGCGGTAAAGACGCCGGCAACCGGCAAGACCTTGCCGTCCGGCAAATGCATCATAAGCCGGTAGCGCCCCTCGACGCGCGGTTCAAACAGCGGAATTTCGCAATGGACGCCTTCGGGACCGATCCAGGACGCCCATTCGTCCTGGTCGAGCCACGCCGCGAAGACGCGTTCGGGTGAAGCATCGAAGATCCGCGTGATCTCAAGCACCGGGCGTTTGCTGTCCGTGGTCACGTTTTCTTGTTTCCTTTGGTCTGTTTCAGGCGAGCATCGAGGCGATCAAAGCTTCGATTCCAGAAGGTGCGCTGGAAATCGATCCATTTGGCAACGCC
>DASXNP010000191.1:0-2412 GCA_036494985.1 Binataceae bacterium (SeqCode) | reverse complement strand
GACTTCGAGCGCATGGAAGTCATGCTGTTTGGATACGAGGATTGGCAGTGCGATTGGTGGATCGCGCATCGCCGCGCGCGCCGCGATGCGGCACTGGATGATTTGATCGTGTCTTGCGCAGCCTCTCAATGGCAGAGAGTTGCGATGATTGTAGCAAAAACATCGCGCACCTACCGACACTTAGAACTTCCGCCGGAGACAATCGGTGCGCGCATGGAAGCGCTCGTGGCGGCAGGACGGCTAGAGGCTCAAGGAGACCTGTCGTCCTGGCGCCACAGTGAGGTGCGTCTTCCACATAACGGCGACGCATCCGCTAGGTCGGTAACGTGAGATTTCGGTCTTCGATATCCTCGCCCTAGGGCCAGCGGGCTGGGACAAGGGGCTGAGGGGCGCGGGCGGACGAGCACTCAGTTCGGTCTACTCAGTTGCTGCCGCGATGAAGCAGACCCTTCCGGTCGCGGCCCGATGGACCCGCCGGCGGCAGTTGGCCATGAGCTAAGCCCGCGGCTGATTGAACAACGACAGCCGGGAGGCGACGACCCGTTGCGCCGCCTCCACCGCCCCGGGCAGGATTCTATAGGGGACGACCTCATCCTCGTCCTTTGCCAGGGCATTCTCGAGGCCGTGCCTCCAGGCCACACGCAGCTCGGTATTGATATGAATCATGTTGATGCCTGCCGAAATGGCGTCGCGCAAGTCAGCATCCTTGGTGCCCGAGCCTCCGTGCAGAGTCAGAAAGGCGCCCGACGAAGTTTTTATGTCTCGAATCCGCTCGATGTTGAGCCGCTTTTTCGTTGTCCCCTCGACCATACTTCGCACCATGCCGTGCGCATTTCCGACGGCGGGCGCCAGGATGTCGATCCCGGTCTGCTCAACGAACTCCTTCGCGTCTGCCGCGCTGGTGAGGCTGCGAGCCGACATGGCCTCGTCCTTGTGAATCTCCGAGCCTGTTCCGATGTCGCCGATTTCGCCCTCCATTAAGATGGAAGGGTAGATGGACTTGAGTTGCTGAACCGCGTACTTGGTCACTCTAATATTGTCTTCGAAGGGAAGAGCCGAGCGATCGAACACAACTGAATCAAACCCGGCACGCGCCGCCTCCAGAGCCGAGGCAAGCGAATGCGTGTGATCGGCATTCAGGAAGAGTGGATGGTCGAACTCTTCACGGAGACTCTTAACGAGCACCGCGAGCTGCTGCGTTCCGAAGAACGCCCGTTCTCCTTCGGAAGCCCCGACCACCACGGGCAGCCGCAGCTCATGCGCGGCGCTAAAGACTGCTTTGAGCAAGGTGAAATCACTTACGTTGAAATGGCCAATTGCGAAACCGCCGGATTGCGCCTGTTGCAGTATCTCGCGAAGGGTCTTCATGGGCTTAGGTCCCGTTCCCAAAGCAGCTTTCTCACTCCGCTGTCCATCCCGCGTCGGGGCGGGATCCGCCGGATCTCCTCAAGAAAACGGCTGAGGCCGGTTTCGGCTAACAAGATCGACGCAGCCACCGGTATGGTATCACAAAGACCTCTGCGGCATTGGCGCCGAATACGAAGCTTCGCTTCGCGAAGACCTCTCATGTTCGCGTGATAGATAGACCACCATCGACCAGCATGGCGGTTCCCGATTGGAAACTTGATGCATCAGATGCAAGATAGAGCACCGCATGCGCCACCTCGTCAGGTGACGCAATGCGCTTCAACGCATGCAAGTTCGTGAGGTAGGCTTTCTGCTCTGCGGTGTCAGCCGCGGCTTCGTACATGGCCGTCTCGACGGAGCCGGGGAGGATCGCGTTGACCCGGATGTTCTGCGGCCCGTATTCCGCGGCGAGGACCTGTGTCAGACCGATCATCCCGGATTTGCTCGCCGCATAGGCTGCGACACCGGGAAAACCAACGGTGTAGCCGACAAACGTGCTCGTGAAGATGATCGAGCCCTTGCCCTGCTTCAGCATGGCCGGGATCTGATGCTTGGCAGCAAGGAACGCGCTCGTCAGATTGACCTTAAGCGCCTCGTTCCAACCCTCGACCGAAATGCCCGTGATCGGCCCTCTCTCGCCGATTATGCCGGCATTGTTGAAGGCGACATCGAGACCGCCATAGCTCTGCTCGGCACGCTTCACCAGCTCTTCGGCGAACGCCTCGTCGCCGACGTCACCCGCGAGGGCGACAGCGACGCCTCCCTGGTCGGCGATTTCACGGACCAGGGACTCCAGTTCCGCCTTGCGACGAGCACCGACCACCACCTTGGCGCCGGCGCGAGCAAACAGCTTTGCGGTCGCCCGCCCGATACCGGAGCTCGCACCCGTTACGACCGCGACCTTGCCTTTGAGATCAATCATGACGGGTTTCCTTCGCCACACATGTGCGGACCGCACCTTCCGCTGTAGCTAGCGAGGCCGGGCACGAGATTCCGCAAGCGTAT
>DASXNP010000190.1:0-1867 GCA_036494985.1 Binataceae bacterium (SeqCode) | reverse complement strand
AATCTGGTCGGACGCGATATCGGAGCGGACATCGCGCTGTACTACGCCGTGGACCATCCGGACAAAGTCGAGCGGCTGATGCTGGTGTCGGGGGGATTGATGGGCGCGCGGGGCGCGGCAAGTCTGCGCAACGCATACATTCCAACCACTACGGCGGAGCTGAGATCGCAGGCTGAGATTAGCTTCTACGGCGTCCCGTCGCTGCCGGATTTCATGTACCAGCGAATGATGCAGGACGTGGCCGGCGATCTGCCGACTCAATCGAGCATGATCAGTTCAATTGTACCCGACGAAGCGCACATCCGATCGAAGCTCGGCAATATTTTCAATACCCTAGCGGTGATTGTTTGGGGCGGGAACGACAAGGTGCTGTCGCCCGCTTACGCGGAGGCGATCCACGATCTGCTGCCCGGATCGGCCACCGCGATCTTCAAGACCAGCGGCCACAATCCGCAGCTCGAGCATCCCGACGATTTCAACGACACCGTTGAGTTTTTTCTCAAGCAAACCGAAGGCGGCCGCTAGCTTTGCGCGATCGACTTGGCGCCTTGAGCCGGCGCTGGTATCGGTCCGATCGACGCTTCGCAACGCTCGAGAGGATCGCACTCTCGCTCCGTCGCCGCGCCTTGCCAACTAAGATTCGCTTGCGATAAACCCGATCGTCACCCACACCGTTAGGAGGTGCAGCCATGAAACTCTACAATATGAATCTTTCCAATTTCGCGACCAAGTGCCGGATCGTGATTTACGACAAAGGCGCGCAGGTCGAAATCGTGCCGATCCCCAACAACGATTCCCATTCAGCGGAGTACCGCAAAGTCTATCCATTTGGGAAAGTCCCGTGCCTGGACGTTGATGGGATGATCATCGGCGAGTCCGAGACCATCAACGAGTACCTGGAGGATAAATTTCCTACCCCGGCGCTCTTGCCGAAGTCACCCGAAGCACGTGCGCGCGTGCGATCTTTCACGCGCTTCCACGACCTGTACCTCGAGCCCCCGCTGCGCACGCTGTTCGGCCAGATGAATCCCAAAACGCGCGATGCCAACCTGGTCAAAGAGAAGACCGCTGAGTTCGCCACCCGCCTCGACGAACTGGAGGGACGGCTCGCGGATCGGGGTTACGCGGCCGGCGCCGATTTCACGCTGGCGGATTGCGCGCTGGCGCCGACCTTGTTTTTCGCGATGAACTTGATGCCCCGGTTCGGTCTGACGCCGATGGAGGGACGGCCGAAGCTATCGGCCTATTGGACGCACCTGCAGACGCGCCCATCGGTGAAGAAGGGTCTCGACGAGATGGGAGAAGCGTTGGCCGCGTTGTCGCGGCGCTAGTCAATCAGGTTTACGATCGGGCTTGCTTCGCGCGCGCTCCATCAAAGGACGTCCGAGTAGCGACCGAACTTGCGGCCGCTCTCGGTAAAGACGCCTTCCCGAGTGAAACGAATGCTCGTCGAGCTTCCCCGAGGCGTCGTTGGGGAGCGTTATGGCGGCCACGATTCGATGGATGTCCTCATTGGCGATGGCATCGAAAAGTGCGGCGTAGAGTTTCGTCCCGATCCGACCTCTGCCCACCTCGGGCGCAACGTAGATGGGAGTTTCAACCGTTGTCTCGTCGGCGCCCCTTGACCATAACTGCCGGTGTCCGCGTTACCGACCACGCGCTTGCCGTCATCGGCTACCAGCAGCCGATGGCGCGCGCGGTCGGAGTGCTCCTCGAACCATCGGCGGCGGTTTTCGCTTCGGACCTGATCAATATCGAAGGTTATCGGCGAGGTGCGGACCCAGTGGTGATAGATTTTCCGTCAGCCGCGCGAGTTCGCCGAGCTTGGCAGGGCGAATGCGAACGTCGCTCACGGGCAGGATTATCG
>DASXNP010000189.1:0-5222 GCA_036494985.1 Binataceae bacterium (SeqCode) | reverse complement strand
CGGCCGCGGCATTGCTAATCGCGCTGGTTCCGTTCCCGGCTCAGAGTAGACTCGGCCCCGCGGTGCTGGTGTCCCTCTGCGTGCTCGGCCTCCTTTCTCTTTCAGGTGTGCGCGACTATCAACGCGGCCTCGAAGCGGTCCTGGATGCCGTCTCAGAGCTTGAGCGGCAAGGTGTCACCCGCGCCAACATCGACGCTGGCTATGCGCTCAACGGCGCCGATCTTTATCCGTTTGACACCGATCCCACCCTTGATCCGGCCTTGAACGACGTTCCGATGGTGACATCGATCAACTATCGAGATTTTATAGTTGCCGTGCGGCCGCTTCCTGGAACCGAAATAATCCGCTCAATTCCCGCGCCCGGCCTGTTCGGTTTGAACCAACGAACCCTCTACGTTCTTCACCGAATCAACTAACCGAAGTCCTAGGCACGCGGAAGCCAAGGGATCGAATCGCTAAATCGGCGCTTGCCGCGCCCGACGGCACTAGGGACTATCTGCCGGCTGAGTTCGTTGCGTGCCCTCCGGCTCTTCGACCACGCCGGTCGGCAGTCCGCCGCCAGTATCCTTAACGGCTCCGCCTTTCTCATCCGATCCAACGCTTGGGCCTTTGTCGCCGCCGATGCTATCTCCGGACCGACTCGATCCTAGCTCTGCCTCGCCCGCGTCTCTTAACCGTTCAGGCGCGCCCTCCGCGCTGGCAGGGGGCTCGACGCCGGGTGCAGTCGAGGCCTCGGGCTTCGCGCTTTCCGCATCTCCCACCGATTCCGGCGCGGCCTCCGCGCCGGCTGGAGCTTCGCCAGCCGGTGCGGTAGGGACCTCGGCTGCGGTCGCAGCGCCGCCCGCGCCTTCCACCGATCCCGGCGCCGCCTCCGCGCTTGCCCCGACGGCTGGTGCAGTAGAGGCCTCGGGCGCGGTCGCAGCGCCGCCGCCGCCCGCTGATCCGTTTGCGACGATCGGGGCTGGGGAAGTCGATACCGGCGCCTGCGCCGTGCCGAGCGCCACATCCGGTTCTGCGCCCAACCCGACATAGGTCGGTATGCCGGTCTTTCCCGCAACCGCCTTCTCGAGCTTGCTATCGTCAATCCGGTCGGTCAGATCCAGCCGCTTGGCTTCCTTAGTCGCATGGTTCCACAGCCCGGGATAACGTCCATAAAGATCGTCGTGCACTTCCGCATAGAGCGCGTCGCCGCGGAAACCGAACTTCACCGGCGCATAGATGAAGGCGCCCGGCGTGCCGACCCTTACCTTATTGAACAATCGTTCGATGTCTTCGGGGTACAGCCGCACGCATCCATGGCTGACCGTCATCCCCACGCCCCATGGCACGTCGGTGCCGTGCAGCGCATACTCCGGTAGCGTCAACTCGAGTCGATACAACCCCAGCGGATTATCGTCCCTTCCGCCGGGAACTACGTGCTCCGCCTCGCCGTCGCGTTCCAAATGCTCCTGGTAGATATCGTTCGGTACCACCCAGGTCGGATTGCGGGTCTTACCGCGCACCGTGAACTTCCCCGCCGGGGTCTTCCAATCGAATCGCCCCAGGCCTACTGGAAAGCTGTACACCACCGAGGGGCCGACATAGGCGGCCTTGACCACCTTGCCCTTGTGACGGGCGCCGCCGCCCACCGGGTAGTAGTAGATTCGCATTTCGGGAATGTTCAGGATTATGCCCCTGCGCTCGCCGCTTGGCAGGATGTGTTCGGTCGGCAAAACGACCTGTGTTCCGACCGGCGGACGCCACCAATCGATGTGGCCGTTGGCATCCGAGATCTCCTTGGCCGACAAGCCGTACCACCTTCCGACGTCGAGCAGGGTGTCGCCTTTTTGAATGGTGTAGCTCTCTAATTGCCCGATGATGTCGTTGTGCTCCGCGGGCATCGGATAGGCGATCAGCGGCCGGTTCTCAAAATCGTCCTCGGTCCATGCCAGCGCGCGCGTGATCGGAAAAGTGCCCAGGAGCAAGGCGACGCCGCACGCCCCGATCAAGCGGCGTGTTTTGGCCTGCCGCCAGAAACTCTTGATGACTCGCTTTACCCTCACGGCTCTAAATGGTACCGAGCGCGGCTTCAGTCGCCAAGGCCGATTATCAGCCTCGGAATCGATCCAGTCCAACATAGCGCGAACCGCCTCGCTCAACTCGCCGCGCTCAAATGGGCAAACTTGAGCACCAAAAGCTTCACCCCGCTCCGCTCGAAGTCGACCCATACCTTCGCCCCCTCACCGCGTCCTTCGCGCTTGCGCACAACTCCGGGTCCGAAAGCCGGGTGGAGCACTCGGGCCCCGACCGCGAAACCGCCACCGTCTCCTTCGGGTAACTGAGTGTCGGAATAGTCGACATATGGCTCATGGAACGCCGGGCCGCGCGAAAATCCGGTTTCCCGCAGCGGGGCCGCAAAACCGCGCGCCGGTGGCGCTGGCACGATTCTCTTGGTGAACTCCGGGTCAATCTCCGCCATAAACCGCGACGGCCGGGATTCGTCGCGCCGCCCGTAAAGCTCGCGCGTAAGAGTATTGGTCAGATAAAGCAGGTTGCGCGCGCGCGTCATGCCGACGTAGCACAAGCGCCGCTCTTCCTCGATTTCGGTTGCGCCGTCGCCCGACCGGTTGTGCGGAAACAACCCCTCTTCCATTCCCGCGATGAACACCACCGGATATTCGAGCCCCTTCGAGGTATGCAGCGTCATCAACGCTGTGCGGCCGCCGTCGCTGGCCACTTGATCGGTATCGCTGACCAGTGCGATTCGCTCGAGAAAGTCCTCCAATCCGCCCGCGCTGCCGCGCTCCCGATCGAGCGTTCCCGCGGCGGCGAGCAGTTCCGCGACGTTTTCGCGCCGCGCATCGCCATCGGTGATTCCCTCCAGGTACGCGCCGAAAGCGGTTTGCTCGATGATCTCTTCGATAATCGTACGAACGTTCATACTTGGCGACCGTCCCCGCAACTCGCGCATCCATTCGTACAAGGCGCTTGCGCCCTTTGCGATCCGCAGTGCAATGCTCGATTCGCCCTCGGCTCGCCCCATTGCTTCGAATAGCGAAATCTTCTCGCGCTGAGCGACCCTGCCTAGTGCTTCAATCGTCCGCGATCCGATGCCCCGCGGCGGCGTGCCGATCATCCGGTTCAGGCTGATGGAATCCATCGGATTCGCGATCACTCTGAGGTACGAGATTAGGTCCTTGACCTCGGCGCGCTCGTAGAAGCGAACCCCGCCAACGACGTAATAGGGCACGCGCCGCCGGACCAGCGCTTCTTCGATCACCCGCGATTGTGCATTCGTGCGATAGAAGACCACCACGTCGGAATGGTTAAACTTCTCACCTTTGGCCACCTGTTCGATCTCGCGCGCGATAAACTCCGCCTCGTCGCGCTCGGTGGTCCCAGTGAAATAAGTAATCGGCTCGCCTGACTCGTTTTCGGTCCACAGGGTTTTGGCTTTCCGCTCGCGGTTATTGCGGATCAAGGTGTCCGCCGCCGCCAGAATGGTCTTGGTGGATCGATAGTTCTGCTCCAGCTTGAAGACTCGAGCGTGCGGAAAATCGCGCTCGAAATCCAGGATGTTGCGGATGTCTGCCCCGCGCCATCGATAGATCGATTGGTCTTCGTCGCCAACCACGCAGATATTTCCAGACGATTGCGACAGCGTCCGCACCAGCGTGTATTGGAGCCGGTTGGTGTCCTGGTACTCGTCCACCAGCAGATGTGCAAAGCGCTGCTGCCATCGCGCCAGCACCGCCGGATGCTCCTCGAACAGCGTCGCGGTCAACAGGATCAAATCGCCGAAGTCGAGCGCGTTCTGGCCACGCATGGCGAGGTGATACAGGCGGTAGATTTCCGCCAGCGTTGCGTCCGGCGCCGACGCCGCCTGCGCGGTTGCCTTACCCGGCGTGACACCCTCATTCTTCAATTGTTCGATTCGCGACCGCGCGATCTCGGGCGTAGGCGAATCCGAGAGATTCGCGTCTGCGATCACTCGCCGTAAAATCGAAAGGGCGTCTGCGTCGTCGTAGATCGAGAAGTGCGAAGTGTAGCCCAGCGCACCGATCTCCTGGCGCAGGATTCGCGCGCAGGCCGAATGGAACGTGCTGACCCATGGCCATCGCACGCGATCGCCCAACAGCCGCCCGATCCGCTCGCGCATCTCGCCTGCGGCCTTGTTGGTGAAGGTTACGGCCATCACCGAATCGCCCGCTATGCCCCGCTCTCCGATCAGATGTGCAATCCGGTAGGTCAGCACCCGAGTCTTGCCCGATCCCGCGCCGGCCAGGATTAGTATCGGCCCATCACCGGCCGTCACCGCCTCGCGCTGAGCCGAGTTCAGGTCTTCAAGTCGAAACGAGGACATCAGAGTAGGGATGGCTTGTAAAGTTCATTTTGCTGGGATCATATTGGACGACAGCAGGAGATAAAAAAGCCGTCGGGCGTTCAAGATAACTGCTCGAAGACGCTGCGGAAAGCTGCCCTGCGACTCTTGTCCACTTTCGCGATGCCCAGCTACGAACCACGCGACAGATTTTATCGCAAAGCTCGCGCTCAGGGACTTCCCTCGCGAGCTGCGTTCAAGCTCGACGAAATTCTCGCCCGCTGCCGCCTTATCGGCGCGGGATCGCGCGTTCTGGATCTCGGCTGCGCGCCCGGCGGATGGCTTGCGATCCTCGCTCCGCTCGTCGGGGCAGGTGGCTGCGTGGTCGGTTGCGACCTCGTTCCGATCAAGTTTGTCTTCCCGAACACTCGCACCGTCGCCGGCGACGTCAGCGATCCCGCGGTGCAGGAGCGGATTGCGTCTGCGCTCGGGGGTCTGGCCGACTTGATAACCAGCGATATGGCTCCCAAGCTCAGCGGCGTCAAGGCGCGCGATCAGGCTCGAGCGGCTGAGTTAGCCGCCGTCGCGCTTAGGCTGGCAAATCCGCTCCTGCGGCCCGACGGCGCGATGGTCGTGAAAATCTTCATGGACGCCGAGTTCCAAGCGCTGCTAAGCGACTTCAAAAGGTCTTTTGCAAAGGTCGAAACCATCCATCCGAAGGCCAGCCGCCCGGGTTCGTCAGAGCTGTATTTGGTTGCCCGTGGCTTTCGCCCGGCCAAAAGGCAGCACGTCTAAGCTTAGTCAAGCTCAAGCGTAAACTTACGGCGGCGCATCGAAATAGGACGTTTATCTAGGCGTCAGTTTTTGATTTACTAAGAAGATTGCACGACTTTCAAAGGGTGAGGAACCGCACTGGCTGCAG
>DASXNP010000188.1:0-2233 GCA_036494985.1 Binataceae bacterium (SeqCode) | reverse complement strand
GACGAATGCGCCGATCTCCTCGATTGCCTGCCGCGACTCGGGAAGGATGTCCGCAAACATGTGCCAGACGTGGATCATTTCCGGATAGACTTTCAGATCGACCTTGACGCCTGCCTGCTTGGCGTTTTCGGCGATGCGGGTGGCATCGCTAAGCAAAGTTTCGCAGTCGCCAACGTGAATCAGCAGCGGCGGGAGGCCTTTGAGATCAGCATACAGCGGTGCGGCCAGCGGATTGCGCGGGTCCGTCGCACCGAGGTATTGCGCGGCGATTCCCGAAATGCCGTCCTTCTGCACCATTGGATCGACCGCGGCGCGCGTCTTCATCGATTCGCCGGTGGCCTCAAGGTCAACCCACGGAGAGATCGGAACAGCGGCTGCCGGGAGCGGAACTCTCGCATCGCGAAGGGCGACGAGGGTGGCGAACGTCAGCCCGCCCCCGGCGGAGTCGCCGGAGATTGCAATTTTGATGGGCCGGTAGCCCTGGGCAAGCAGCCATCTATACGCCGCCGTCGAATCTTCGACCGCCGCCGGGAAGGGATGCTCGGGAGCGAGCCGGTAGTCGAGGGCGAGCACGCGGGCGCGCGCCGCTTTGGCCAGCCGCGAGATCATCCCTCGATGTGAAGTCGGCGAGCCGAAGCTGTAACCGCCGCCGTGCAAGTACAGGATGACGCGGTCGTCTTCGGATTCGGGAGTGGTGAACCAATCTGCTTTGACCCCGCCCGCGAGAACCGACGCGATTTTAGTGCCGGGCGCGAGTTGCTGCTGCATTCCGACCTGATCGAAGGCGACTCGCATCTCGGCTAGCGTTCCGCCCAGCTTCGAGGCCATTGCCTTGGCCTGCTCGACTACCTCTTGCAATTGTGCGCTTGGCATCGCTTCTCCTGTTCCGCGGCTAACCGGCGTTCAGCTCCGGCATAACTTACGACATCGCCGCGCCCAATGGCAAAGTAATTCAACTTGAGGTACTCGACAGGATTTCGGAAGCCGGCCGCAGCTCGCCGGACATCAGCCGACAACGACCTTTGCACACTTTGCAGATCGCTCTAAGGCATCTATCCGGAGACCTCTAATTGGCGCTTAAGCCTATCTTTTTCCCATGCCGACCGATGGCGGGTAAGGCGATGAGCGATAGACTACCTGGCAGCAAGCGATACTTTTGCGGGCCGAGGTGGTCGCTGGGCTTGCGGACTAAGCGCACCTAAAAAAGCCTGGTCCAACGAGTTTCTTTACTGCGGTCAATCGGAGGAAATTCAATGCTAACGCTCTACTTCGCCCCCGGGTCGAGTTCGATGGCACCGCACATTGCGCTGCACGAGATCGGGGCGCGGTTCGAGAGCAGGCCGATCTCGCTTGCGAAGAGGGAAAACCGTACGGCCGCCTATCTCGCACTGAACCCTGAAGGCAAGGTACCAACCCTGCTGATCGACGGACGTCCACTGACGGAAGTCGCCGCGATCTTGTTCTACCTGGCAAAGGCGTTTCCGCAGGCGGGTCTGCTCCCCGAAGGCAATAACGAAGCGCAAGCGCAGGCCGTCTCCTGGATGTCATTCATCGCCGCAACCGTCCATCCGGCGCGGCGCCAGGGAGCAAGCCACGCCCGTGAGGTCTTCGCCATCGCGGATCGGCGGTTGGGCGACAGCGAGTGGGCGCTGGGGCGTTACTCGATCGCCGACATCCACTTGTTCCGCTTGTACTGGCGCTTTCGTAACTCGGTTCACCCTGTACCGGGCGAGTTGCCGAACCTCTCCGGCCACTACGACCGCATGATGGCACGGCCCGCGGTACAACGAACCTGCCAAATCGAAGCAGCAATTGGTTACGAACTGCCGGCGTAGCCGATCGTAGTCAGCCAGGTGCGCGTCAGCGAACTTTCCAAACCGCGAACTTATTCATCGCGACTCGAACGGACCGATCACAACTTGTAGGCGCGGGCGACGTTTTCGCCCAAAATTCCGCGCCGGGCGGATTCGGTCATCGGTGCGATCAACTCCTGCAACTCCTCGAGATAGTTTCCAGGGTGATCGGGATGCGGATAGTCGGTGGCCCAGAAGAATTTGTCCTCGCCGACAATCTGCGCCATCGCCGCGATAGTGCGCTCGTCGGGATCCGCCGAAATGTAGCATTGCCGTTTGAAATACACCGAGGGCTTTTCCTTCAGCCGTACGGTGCCGCCGAGCGTGGTGCCCTTGTAGATCGCGTCGGCGCGGTCGAGCAGGTAGCCAATCCATCCTGC
>DASXNP010000187.1:0-1688 GCA_036494985.1 Binataceae bacterium (SeqCode) | reverse complement strand
CTTTGCCGACGCCTACATGGTGACGATTGGGTTGGCCGCACGCATGGGCCTCTTCCCCTGGATCTTCGGCGATAGCCGAAACGCGCCACCTTCAAACGAGGACATCGCGCGAGTCGCCGTCGCGGCACTGTTGCATCCCGCGCCGCACGCCGGGAAGCGCTACCGTCCCACTGGACCAGAGCTCCTCGGTGCGGAGGACATGGCCAGCGCAATTGGTCGGGCTGTCGGGCGATCGGTCAGGGTTGTCCCGACGCCGACCTGGCTGTTCATGAAGAGCGCTCGGATGAGCGGCTTCCCGATCGATGTGTTCAGCGGAGTGCGCTACTACATTGAGGATCACAGGCGGGGCGCGTTCGAACTGGGCGCACCAACGACTCACCCTCCGCGTTTGCGCATTCCGCGGCTTATGGAGACATCATTGCAGCCATACTCGCCTTGCTTGCGCTGATATCGCTGCCCAGTGCGGCCGGCGTTGGGATCGCATGGCTTTTCAATGTCTGGGGTGCAGCCGACCTCTTCAATGCTTTCTACCAGGCCAATCACGCCGGACTGTTGGCGGGGCAGTTGGGAGCCACTTACTTTATTCCGACTCTCGTGGTTCCGTCACTGCTGATCACCCACGGACTCGCTTTCCGGCTATTGCTGCGACCTTGGCGCGCGCCCGCTCGGTCCGCGGACGCGCCAATGGCGCGGAGCCGGGAGGCGAACATCACACGGTGAGACTTGTCGTTTTCTGCGCCGTAATCCCATCAAACGCGGTGAAACGGAGACGAATCTGAAGGGAAACGAGGTGACAAAGTGAATCGAAGACAGTTTCTCACGCAATCTGGAAGTCTCGCGATTATGACTTTCATGGCTTCGAGCTGCTACCAGGCGAACGCGACCGAGGCGACGACAATGGATGCTAATCACTATCGAAAGATTCGGCGATATGCGCAGTTGACGAATTGCAGAGTGGCGTACGTTCAGCGCGGGCGCGGTCCGGCAGCGCTGTTCTTGCACGGGTTTCCGCTCAACGGTTTCCAATGGCGGAGTGTAATCCCGCGGCTCGCCGGAAACCGGCGGTGCATCGCACCTGATTTCATGGCCCTAGGCTACACCGAAACCGCTGAAGGCCAGGAAATTACTCCCACGAGTCAAGCGGAAATGCTCTCGGAATTTCTCGATGTACTGAGAATCAAAATCGCCGACATCGTGGCAAACGACACCGGAGGCGAGGTTGCGCAGTTGTTCGTGGCCCGTTATCCGCAGCGCGTGCGCTCGCTGCTGTTGTGGAATTGCGACGTAGACGCGAACAGCCCTCCTCCATCGTTCGAGCCGGTTCTAGCTGCGGCACAGAAAGGCGTTCTGGCCGATAGCTTTGCACGCCTCCTGACTGACAAGAATCTGGCTCGTTCGTCGAGGGGGTTCGGCGCGTTCTATACGAATCCGGCCAGTCTCACAGATGAGGCAATCGAGTACTACTTTTCGCCTCCAGTCAGCGCTGCTCCTCTGCGCAAGACACAACTCAACGGTTTCGCTGCGTCGTTTGCCCACAATCCTCTAGTTGCGGTCGCGCCTGCGCTCCGGCAATGCCCGGTGCCTGCGAGGATGGTTTGGGGAACCGCAGATACGACGTTCGGAGTTACCTGGGCCGAGTGGCTCGACAGAACCTTTCCGCACTCCCGCGGAGTTCGTCGGGTCGAAGG
>DASXNP010000186.1:0-4799 GCA_036494985.1 Binataceae bacterium (SeqCode) | reverse complement strand
GCGGCCAACGTTCGGCGCTTTACGATGGTTGAGTTGGATCGAGTGCTGGCCGCGCGGCTTAGGTGGCGTTACCGCGCTCAAAGCCGTGCGTACGTCTTGGAGGGGGACTTCCTGAAGTTCGATTTGCGCGGCTTGCTTGGTGCTCATTCGCTCAAACTGCTCGGCAATCTGCCCTTCAATGTGGCCAGCGCGATGCTTCGCAAGTTGTGCGAGCATCAAAGCGGAATTTCGCGGCTGGTCTTGATGTTTCAGCGCGAGGTGGCGCGCAGGATTCGAGCCCTTCCCGGGGACGACAATTACGGCGCCTTGAGCGTATTTACCGCGATGTATTGGATCGTCGAAGATCATTTCGTGGTCGCGCCGGGAAGCTTCCACCCCAGGCCCAAGGTCGCCGCGGAAGTCTTAGTGATGGTTCCCAATCCAGCGCCGAGCTTCGAGCGCCAAAAAGAAGCCGAGCTCTTAAGACTCGTTCGCGCGGCTTTCTCTGCCCCGCGAAAAATGCTCCGCAATAACCTAGTGAGCGAACTCGGAATCGCTCCGACGATTCTTGATCGCGCCTTCCGTCAGGCCGCAATCGATCCCTTATCGCGCGCCCAGCGCCTGGCGCTAGAAGACTTCGCGCGTCTGCTGCGCGCACTCGGCAGTATGATGAGGCACCCGAATCGCGCTGATGCCTGAACTTCCCGAAGTAGAGTCGCTGCGTCGCCTGCTCGCCAAGTCGGCGCTGGGCAGAACTATCGTTTGTGCCTCGATTAAGGAGCGGCGCCTGCGCCGCGCCGTCGACGGCGGGTTTGCACAAGCGGTCGCCGGGCGAACGATTGAAGCGCTGGAGCGCAGGGCGAAGTATCTGGTCTTCGAGCTTAGCGGCAAAAAAAGCCTCATTGTGCATCTGGGGATGAGCGGAAGCCTGACCTACCGCGCCGGCGGTTTCGACCGTGGACGCTTCGACTCGAAACACGATCACATATTTTTGCACCTTGATGACGGCGCAGCGCTGGTTTACAACGACCCGCGCCGCTTCGGCCTGATGAAAATTGTTGCACGCGAAGCGCTCATCGATCTGCCCGAGTTCAGAGAAATCGGTCCCGAGCCGATGGGCGCTGGGTTCAGCGTGAACTACCTGGCCGCAAAGGCGCGCGGCAAAAGGGTTGCGATCAAGAACCTGATCATGGATCAGCGGGTCGTCGCCGGTATCGGAAACATTTACGCTTCCGAAATTTTGTTCCGCGCCCGGGTGCGGCCGACACGCCGCGCAGGCCGCATCAGGCGGATCGAAATCGAGCGAATTGTTGCGGCTACCCCCGCGATTCTCAAGTCGGCCATCGGCAGCCGGGGAACCACCTTTCGCAGCTACTTTGATTCGCGCGGCGAGCCCGGCCAATTTTCGCGCAAACTCCAGGTCTACGGACGCGCAGGCGAACCCTGCTATGTCTGCTCGACGCCAATCAAAGATGCGTTGGTTGGACAACGAGCAAGCTTCTATTGTCCGCGATGTCAGGCCTGAACTCGGGGCCGCTTAAGATGAAAGCCATGACCGGGAAATTTCTCTTGATCGTCGCCGCCACGCTGTCTGGGTGGTTAACTTGCGGCCCCGCGACCGCGCAGTCACCGCCCGCCCCGAGCTCCGTCCGAGATGCTAATCCAACCCTCGACTGGAGCAAGCTCGACCAAGAAGCGCTCGATTACTTCCGCCACTATCTGCAATTCGATACCAGCGATCCGCCAGGGGACACCGCCGCGGCGGTAGCCTATCTTAAGGGAATTCTCGAGCAGGCGGGCATTGCGTGCCGCACCTTCAGCTCCGAGCCCGGCAAGACAAGCCTCCTAGCTAAAATTCCGGGCCCCGCCGCGCTAAAGCCTTTTTTGATGATGTCGCATGCCGATGTGGTTCCCGCAGCCGCCGCCCAGTGGAGCCATCAGCCGTTCTCGGCCGAGCTCTCGGACGGCTACGTATGGGCGCGCGGCGCGATCGACAACAAGGCCCACGGAATCATGGCGCTCATGACCATGCTAGTGTTCAAGCGGTACCAGATTCCACTGCGGCGCGGTCTGGAGATGATGGTCAATCCCGAGGAGGAGGTCGGCGGCGAGAAGGGCGCGCAGTGGATGGTGGCGAACCATTGGGATGCGATCGATCCGGCTTTTGCGGTTAACGAGGGTGGTTCGGGCCGGCCGAACCTACTCGGAATGACGGGCGTTGCATTTCAGATCGCGATCGCAGAGAAGCGCGTGATGTGGCTGCGGCTGACCGCTCACGGACACGCCGGCCATGGCTCGGTTCCGCGCGCCGACAATCCAAATTTGATCCTGATCGAAGCCCTCGCCCGCCTGCTCGCGGAGCAGCCGGCAGTTCGACTGACGTCGTTTGTCAGAGGGTCGATGAAGACCATTGCGCCCAGGCTTGATCCCCCCGCCAACAGCGAGCTTTTAGACCTCGACCAGCCCGCCCAGTTGCAGCTTGCTCTGAAAGGGCCGCTGTCCGATGACACGATCCAAGCGACGCTGCGCGACACGATTTCGCCGACCATGCTCAACGCGGGACTCAAGGTCAACGTGATTCCCTCCACCGCCGAGGCGGCGCTTGACTGCCGCCTCCTGCCGGGCACGGCTCCCGAAGCCTTCTTGGATCGGATGCGCAAGCTTTTGAACGACTCCCGCATCGTGATCGACTACATTCAGCGCCCCGACTCGCCGCCGCCATCGCCGGATTCCGGCGAAGCGTGGGACGCGATCACAAAAGTCGTCGCGACCGATTTTCCCGGCGCGTTGGTGGTCCCGACTATGACCACCGGAGGGACCGACTCGCGTTTCTTGCGAGACAAAGGCGTGCCGGCCTATGGATTCATTCCAATAATTCTTGATGAGAATGAAGCACGCCGTTTTCACGGCGTCGATGAACGCCTTTCGCTAGAAAATCTCGATCGCGGCATCCGCGCGACCTACGACCTCGCTCACGAACTCTGCGCGGCGCATTGAAGCAAGCGGTTTGGTTGTCGGCGAACCCTCCGGCGCTGATAAAATCCTAACGTGGATCAGATAACTCCCGCGGTTGGCGCGGTCTTCGCCTTTGCGATCGGCGCCATTATCGGAAGCTTCGTAAATGTGGTCGCCTATCGAGTGCCGCGCGAGCTCTCGATCGTAAGCCCGGGTTCTCGATGTCCTGCCTGCCTGCGGCCTATCCCGCCCTGGGCGAATATTCCGATCATTTCGTATGTCGCTCTGCGCGGTCGCTGCATCATGTGCAAGGAGCGCATCTCGCTGCGCTATCCGGCGGTCGAAGCGGCGCTCGGTCTGTGCGCCTTCTATCTTTACCTGACCTTTCCGCTCTCGGAGGCGGTCGGCAGATTCGTACTCTGCGCAGCGCTGATGGGGCTCAGTCTGGTTGACTACGACTGGAGGATCATTCCCAACCTAATCACCTTGCCAGGAATCCCGATCGGTACGTTGGCGGCGATTTTCCTCATGCCCTCGGTCGGCGCCCTGAGCTCAGTGATCGGGATCCTTGCGGGAGGCGGCTTGCTGTTCGTGGTTGGCGAAATCTACTACCGCTTGCGCGGCGTTGAAGGGGTGGGAATGGGAGACGTTAAGCTGATCGCAATGATCGGCGCCTTTCTCGGCTGGCAAGGCGCCCTGTTTGCACTTTTTGTGGGATCACTGGCCGGGTCGATTGTGGGACTCACCAAGGGCTTGCGGGCCGCACCCTCGGCCCACAGTCGCAAACCCTCGGGCGACCCAGTTCCCGACGAGCGTGGGGGGGAAGCGGACCGCGCGCCCATTCTTCGCACTGCGATTACCTTCGGGCCGTTCCTCTCAATTGCGGCGGTAGTTTACGCGCTACTTCAGCCTGAGCTCGGGCGCTGGTATCTTCCCGACTGATGGCACGCGGACTGTTCATCACACTCGAAGGGGTCGAAGGTTCGGGAAAGACCACGCAGGCGGCGATTCTGGTCGACGCGCTGCGGGTTGAGGGTCGCCGAATGATGCTCACCCACGAACCCGGCGGGACGCGGGCGGGCGAGGCGATTCGCGCAATTTTTCTGGATCCGGCCGTGTCGCTTCAGGTTTCCGCCGAACTGCTGCTGGTGCTGGCCGACCGAGCTCAGCATGTTCACGAAGTGCTCAGACCGGCGCTCGAGCGGGGTGAGCTGGTGATTTCGGATCGATATTCCGATTCGACCACGGCCTATCAGGGCTATGGGCGCGGCTTCGATTTGAAGCTTTTGGGCGAATTGAATCGGCTGGCGAGCGGCGGACTGGTGCCCGATCTCACGGTCGTTTTGGATTGCGCGGTCGAGACCGGTTTGGCGCGGACCGTGGCGCGAGCAAGAGACAACCCGCGGCGTCCGGATCGTTTCGAAGGCGAGGGCGCGGAGTTTCATCGCAGAGTACGGGCTGGATTTTTGGAATTGGGACGAGCTGAACCGCAGCGCTTCGTCATCATCGATTCGACCCGCCAAGCCGCGGCGGTCAGCGCCGACGTGAAGCGCGCCGCGCAGGAACTCATTAGCAGATGGCGCTGACCGATCTGCGTGGTCACGGCGAGATCTACCGGCGGCTGCTGGCCGAGCTCCGAGCGCGTCCTTCGCACGCCTATCTTTTCGCCGGACCCAGAGGCGTAGGCAAGAATCTGATAGCAGAATCGCTCGCGCATAGCCTCTTGTGCGAGCGATCGCCGGGCGCCGAGTTCTGCTGCACGCCGAATCGATGCCCAATCAGATCGCAAGGTTCGTCGAGTCGTGGCCGCAAAGACTTGGTGAGTCCCGCGAAGTGCGACTGCTGTACCGCGTGCGTGCAGGTCG
>DASXNP010000185.1:0-4997 GCA_036494985.1 Binataceae bacterium (SeqCode) | reverse complement strand
GGCGGCAATCGCGCAACCTTCACGGTTCGGAAGATTTCTTACGGGATCGGTGTGGAGCGGATATTTCCGCTGCATTCGCCTAGAATCGATCGAATCCAAGTCGTGAGCCGCGGCAGGGTGCGCCGGGCGAAGCTCTACTATTTGCGCGAACTGCGGGGAAAGGCCGCCCGAATCAGCAGCGCCGGCTAGTGGCAGGCGCGTTGTGCCGCTTGGCGGTTCGATCGATCACTCAAGCGGTGTTGGGTTGACGTTGAACCGCGCGCGCCGCGAGCATCGCGATATATCCGTCAAATCGGGCACCCTCGCAGACCGTCAATTCCCGCACTTCGATTCGTCCGTTGACGCGCGCACGTGGCCCGAGGACGACCTTTTGCGCCCCGTGAATGTCACCCCTAAGCTCCCCCAGCACGAGCAGACGCGGCGCGCGAACTCCTCCTTCGACGCTGCCCTCGGTGGAGATCACCACCAGGTCGACTGACCTCACTTCACCCTTGAAACGGCCCTCGATGCGCACCGGCTCCGAGAAGACCAAGCGGCCCGAGACATTGACTCCCGGGCCCACCGCCACTCGCGTCCTTTCGTCTACCCAGGTCTGACCCGGCGCCCGCGGAATATCGGCGGTCGGAGCTGGCATATCGGGCGCGGCGGGCAAGGCCCTTCCGGCGCTTGGAACGACTCGGAATTTGTCCCTGATCGGCGGCATCTCTCAAGCTTGGCTACCCAGACTACGGCGCCGGGAAAACGTGACACGCCACACGATGAGTCGCTCCCCCCTCCAGCTTAGGTTCAACGGACTTGCAAATATCTTTCGCATACGGGCAGCGGGGATGGAAGCTGCACCCGGGCGGAGGATTCACCGGACTGGGAACTTCGCCGGGTAGGCGAATGCGTTCGACCTTGGTGGCGGGGTCAATCGCCGGAATCGCCGAAAGCAAGGCGCGCGTATAGGGATGGCGCGGCTCGGCATAAATTTGCTCGCGTCGCGCGATCTCGACGATCTTCCCCAGGTACATGATAGCCACGCGTTGACTGATGTGTTCGACGACTCGCAGGTCGTGTGCGATGAACAGATAGGTCAAGCCAAGTTGTTCCTGCAGATCCTGCAGGAGGTTGATAATCTGCGCCTGAATCGAAACGTCCAAGGCGGATACCGGCTCGTCCAGAACAAGAAAGCGCGGCTCGACGGCCAGCGCCCGTGCGATCCCGATCCTCTGCCGCTGACCGCCCGAGAACTCGTGCGGATAGCGGCGAATGGCGTCCTGCCCCAGCCCGACCAGTCTGAGCAATTCGAGGATCCGATTCTCCTTCTCGGCGCCGCGCGCGATGCGATGTATCTCGATGCCCTCGCCCACGATCGCACCCACCTTCATGCGCGGATTGAGGGACGCATACGGGTCCTGAAACACCAGTTGCATCAAGCGACGCAAGGTCTGCAGGTCTCTTCGGCGCAGGGTCGCCAGATCCTCGCCTTCGAACAGCACGCGCCCGGAAGTGGGTTCCATCAAGCGCAGGATCAGGCGTCCCAGCGTCGATTTTCCGGACCCGGATTCACCCACCAATCCCAGGGTCTCGCCGGTTGCGATCTCCAAATCAACCCGGTCCACCGCCTTGATGGTCTGGCGGTGGCGGGCAAACAGACCCGACGAGCCGGAGGGAAACTCCTTGCGCAACTGTTCGGTGCGCACGATCGGCTGTGCGCCCCCGCCCGGCACGCTTCTTGAGCGAATCGACTCCGCGGATTCAGACACGGATGCAAGCCGCGTAGTGATTGGCTCGTTTCGCTTCAAGCGGAGGGACGATCTTCGCGCAATCATCGATCGCGCTGGGGCAGCGCGGATGGAACCGGCATCCCCCGGGTGGCCTGAGCGAGCTGGGGATCGTCCCCGGGATCGCCTGGAGACGCCGCGCTCCTGGCTCGATTCCAGGAATCGATTGAAGCAAAGCGCGTGTATACGGATTGAGCGGCTCGGCAAAGAGCGCGCGCGCCGGCGCCTGCTCCATCACGCGCGCCGCGTACAGAATTGTCACATCGTCGGCGTATTCGGCGACCACGCCCAGATCGTGGGTTACGAGAATCACGGCGAGACCCAGCCGCTCTTGCAGTTCGCGGATCAAGTCGAGAATCTGCGCTTGGATGGTCACGTCCAGCGCGGTCGTCGGTTCGTCCGCGATCAAGAGCTTGGGATTGCACGACAACGCCATCGCGATCATCACGCGTTGGCGCATTCCGCCCGACAACTGATGGGGGTAGTCGTCGATCCGCCGCTCTGGGTCGGCGATTTTGACCGTTCGCAGCATCTCGATGGCGCGCTCGCGTGCTTGCGAGCGTGACTTTCCCTGATGCAACCTGATGGCCTCGCCCACTTGGTTGCCGATGGTAAAGACCGGGTTCAGCGAGGTCATCGGTTCCTGGAAAATCATCGCTATTTTCGCTCCGCGAATCGATTGCATCTGGCGCTCGCTTGCTTTTGCGAGATCCTGGCCTTCGAAGGTGATCGAGCCGCCGCCGATCTTCGCACGCTCCGGCAACAACCGCATGATCGAGAGCGCCGTGACGGTCTTGCCAGAACCTGACTCTCCCACCAATCCCATCAGCTTGCCGGGTTCAATCGAGAAACTTATTCCATCAACCGCGCGCACCTCTCCCTCCTCCACGAAGAAAGAGGTGCGCAGATCCTTCACTTCCAGCAGCGGCTGCAATCTAGGATCTTCTCCCCTGAAAGTTCGAGCGTTTTGGCGCGCAACTCGGTCTCCTCGACTCTGCCCCGCTCATGCAGCACCACCGGGGTCGAGTCGATCACGCAGATGATCGCCAAGAAAATTGAACGACATCACCGCCAGAAAGATGAACAAGCCGGGGATGAGAATCCATGGATAGCGCACCAGGTTCTGCACGTCCTCGGCCTGCGCCAGCAGGTTCCCCCAACTCGCCGCCGGCTCCTGGATTCCCAGGCCGAGCAACGACAAAGCGCTCTCGCCCAGGATGAATCCGGGTATCGAGAGGGTCGCGGCAACAACAGCGTATCCCAGCACCGACGGGATGACGTGTCGAAAGAGGATTCTTGGCGGCCGCGCGCCCAGCGCGCGCGCCGCTTCGACGTAAGGACGGCTGCGCACGCTCGCTACCATCCCTCGGACTATGCGCGCGAATCCAGCCCAGCTGATGAAGCTCATGATCGCGACGATCATGAAGAAGGTCATCACCGATCCCATCCCGGGGGGTATGATCGCGGCCAGCGCCAGCAAGAAATAAAACGACGGCAGCGACATCTCGATCTCGGACCACCGCATGATCAAATTGTCCGTGAGTCCGCCCGCGTATCCCGAAATCGCGCCGACCGTTATTCCCAGCGAGAAGCTGATCAAGACCCCGATCAATCCGACCATCATGCTCACCCGCGCCCCGTAGACGATCCGCGAGAAGAGGTCGCGGCCGAGCCCGTCGCTGCCGAGCAGGAACCACGGCGGGTCTTGGGTGCGGGTGCTGAGCAGATGGCCGCGCTCGAACAGATGAAGATAAACTCTGCGATTTTTGTCGGTTGTAAATCGGTGCTCTATCGAATCGGTCAGGTGGGGCGGGTAGGCATAAAATAGCCCGTCCGCCCAGTGCCACGGCGCGCTCAGACGCACACCCATGGGCGGGCTATGGGGATAGCCCCGGAACTGCAAAGCCGGGTCGTAGGGCGCGATTACGGGCGAAGCAGCGGCCAGCAAATAGAATCCCAGCAGGCAGATTGCAGAAAGCCGCACCGGCCACGAAGCCAGCCGCCATTCTCGCCGCAAGCTCACGGCCAAGCTGCGTTTAATGGTCGCGGCATTCGCCTCCTCGAGAAAAGCGGCGGCGTTCGATATCGGTGCGGCGCTCATGCCGAGTCCAATCCCGAAAAATCCACCCGCGGATCGACGGCCACCAGGCCGACGTCGGCGAGCAAGTTTCCAAGCAACAGCATCACCGTGCCGACCAGAACCGATCCCATCACCAGATAAATGTCGAGCGAGCGCACCGCGTCGAGCAGCAGCAGCCCCAGTCCCTGCAGATTCATTACCGCTTCAACCAGTGCCGCTCCGCCCAGCAGGTCGGCGAGCTCGTAGCCGGCGATCGTGATGAACGGGTTTAGGGCGTTACGCAACACGTGCTTGTAGACCACGACGCGCTCCGACAGCCCCTTGGCCCGCGCGGTCCGCACGAAGTCGGAATTTTTGATTTCAAGGATCTGCGACCGCATGAGCCGCATCAGCGACGCCATGCCGGCCAGCCCGAGCACAAACACCGGCAGAATCAGATGGTAGGCGCGGTCGAGTACTTTGCTCCACGGATCGAGGCTCTGGTAGTCGATCGAAAAGGTCCCTCCGATCGGAAACCAGCCGGTGCGCAGCGCGAGATAGGTCATCAGGAAGGCGAGAAAGAAGTTGGGCAGCGACATCCCGAGGAACGCAAAGAACGACAGCACCCGATCCCAGATCGAGTTCTGCCTGACGGCCACAATGATCCCGATCGGAATCGCGAGTACCCACGAGAACAGCATGCTCGCGAGCGCCAGTACGAACGTGTTGAAAGCGCGCGATTCGATCAGATTAAGGACGCTTACGCGGTAGGCGAGCGACATTCCGAAGTCCAAATGCAGCACCGCCCAAAGCCATCTTAGGTAGCGCAGCACCAGCGGTTGATCGAGCCCGAACTGGGCCTCCATCTGCCGAATGACGTCCGGCGAAATCGACGGGTTGAGTTTGAGACTGGAGAGGAAATCGCCGGGCACCAGCGACATTACGAGAAACGACAAAAAGGTGATCCCGATGAGCAGCGGGATCATGTTCAGTAGCCGCCTGAGAAGAAAAGTCGCCAGAAGCTACGCCCCGATTTGAGTCGCGAGCCCTACAGCCTTTAGACGAGGCGGCGCCCGAAGCCGTTCAATTGAGCGAGAATTGAATCCACTCCGGCCGGTACAAGCCCCAAACCGTGGGGTTGTAGTTTTCGAGCGAGTCTTTGTAGGCGTCGA
>DASXNP010000184.1:0-14474 GCA_036494985.1 Binataceae bacterium (SeqCode) | reverse complement strand
CACGGCTTTCGTTGAGTCAACCCTCTCCTAGCGGCCCGGACGCTCTCTCAATTCCCCAAAACTTGACTGCGTTAGAAGCCGCCGCGAGAACAGGAAGGCATTTGAGCGAGTCTTTGGTGTGATGCGTTGAGCATCGCCGATCCAAATCCTTAACGAGAGAGTTTTTTTGATCCGTTGTGGTCGAAAGGGCGGAGGGCAATTTGCAAGATACACCATCTGAAAGAAGGTTTCGCGGCCGACATGGCAAGGGAAGAGGCCCCGGTCGGGGCGAGGCGCAGGAACATGGCAACGGCAATCCGGACGGTGCGATAAGAGATCGCTCCGACTCATACGCCGACCGACCGCGTCCGGACATCTCAAGCCATCAGTCGGAGCCGCCGATTGTGATTGACGAAGCGGGCATTTTGAACCTGACCGCCCTGAAGAAGGCTCGCATAACCGACCTGGCGCAGGTGGCGCGCGATTTCAGCATCGAAGACGCGGCAAATATGCGCAAGCAGGATATGACCTTCGCCATCCTGCAAGCTCAGACGGCCCGCAACGGGTCGGTGATGGGCGAAGGCGTGCTCGAAATTCTGCCCGACGGCTTTGGCTTCCTGCGGGCACCGGATTACAACTACCTGCCCGGTCCCGATGACATTTACATCTCGCCGAGCCAGATTCGGAAGTTCGGGCTTAGGACCGGCGACGTTATATCGGGGCTCATCCGCTCGCCCAAAGAAGGCGAGCGTTACTTCGCACTCTTGAAGGTCGAATCGATAAACTACGAAGAACCCGACAAGGCGCGCGACAAGATCCTCTTCGACAACCTCACCCCACTCTATCCCCAGGAACGCCTGAAACTCGAATACGACCACGAGGACTATACCACCAGGGTGATCGATCTGGTCGCGCCGATCGGGAAGGGTCAACGCGGCTTGATCTTCGCCGCGCCGTTTACCGGCAAGACCATGTTGCTGCAGGCGCTGGCCAAAGCGATCGCCCGCAACCATCCCGAAGTCGTGTTAATCGTGTTGCTGGTCGACGAGCGGCCCGAGGAAGTGACCGACATGCTGCGATCGGTGCAGGGCGAAGTCGTAAGCTCCACCTTCGATGAACCTGCCCAGCGTCACGTCCAGGTTGCCGAGATGGTCAGCGAGAAGGCCAAGCGACTGGTCGAGCACGGGCGTGATGTCGTGATCCTGCTCGATTCGATCACCCGCCTGGCGCGGGCTTATAACACCGTGGTCCCGCCCTCGGGCAAGATCCTGTCGGGCGGCGTCGACTCCAACGCGCTGCACAAGCCCAAGAAATTCTTCGGCGCCGCCAGGAACACCGAAGACGGCGGCAGCCTGACGATTATCGCGACCGCCCTGGTCGACACCGGAAGCCGGATGGACGAGGTGATCTTCGAAGAGTTCAAGGGAACCGGAAATCAGCAGATATCGCTTGACCGGCGCCGGATGGAGAAGCGCATCTTTCCAACCGTCGATATCATGCGCTCGTCGACCCGTAAGGAGGAATTGCTGATGTCGCGGAGCACGCTGAACCGGGTCTTCATTTTGCGCCGGCTGCTGACCCAGTTGAACGCGGTTGAGGCGATGGAGTTTCTGCTGGATAAGATGGAAGGGACAAAGACCAACGAGGAATTCCTCGAGTCGATGAACAACTAGAACGAGCTTAGAAAAGCGCCCCTGCCCGGCAGGGCGCACGCACCTGGGGTGGCAAGCGACGAGGTTCTTACGTAGGATAAGAAGTTCGCAGCGATGAAGAAAAGGAATAATAGATGACCGAGATCAGCATGAAGCAGCTGCTGGAAGCCGGCGTCCATTTTGGACATCAGACCAGCCGCTGGAATCCCAAGATGAAGCCCTACATTTTCGGGGCCCGCAACGGGATTTACATCATCGACCTGCAGCAGACCGTCAAGATGTTTCGCAACTGCTACGAGTTTGTTCGAGACCTGGTCGAGTCCGGCGGCACCCTGTTGTTCGTGGGGACCAAGAAGCAGGCTCAGGACATCTTACGGGAAGAAGCCGAGCGCTGCGCGATGCCTTACGTGCAGAACCGATGGCTTGGCGGGATGCTCACGAATTTCCAGACCATTCGCAAATCGATCGAGCGGCTTAAAAAGCTCGAAGAGATCATGGCCGATCCCGAAATGGTCCAGGCGCTCACCAAGAAGGAGATGAGCGAAAACGGCCAAGAACACGAGAAGCTGATGGCGACGCTCGGCGGGATCAAGAACATGCGCAAGCTCCCCGATGCGCTGTTTGTCATCGATACGTTCAAAGAAGAAATCGCGGTGGCCGAGGCCAACCGGCTCGGCATCCCGGTGGTGGCAGTGGTCGATACCAATTGCGACCCGGACAAGATTTCGTACCGGATCCCGGGCAACGATGACGCCATTCGGGCGATCAAGCTGTTCACCGCGGCGATCGCCGACGCGGTCATCGACGGGAGGTCCTTGGCCGAAGAGCGCCATAAAGGACAAGGCGATTTGGGCGGCCCGGCGCCTGCCGATTCCGGCGGCGGAGTTCCACAATCGGTCTAGCGCGAAGCGCTAAGCCGGCGTGACCCCGCGGCTTTAGGCCATGGCCGCCGCCCGGCTTAGGGGGACGTCACCCGAGCCGCAAAGGGCGGCGCACCGAACCGAACCGTAGCGTCAAGGAAGAATGATGGCCGAAGTTAACGCACTTATTGTAAAGGACCTGCGTGAGAAGACCGGCGCCGGCGTGATGGATTGCAAGAAAGCGCTGGCCGAAGCCAACGGCGACTTCGAAAAGGCCATCGTGTGGCTGCGCGAGCGTGGCATCGCCCAGGCCGCGAAGCGGGTCGGGCGGGTCGCGAGCGAAGGTTCGGTCGGCGCGTATATCCACGCAGGCGGCAAACTCGGGGTGCTGGTCGAGGTGAATTGTGAGAGCGACTTCGTTGCCAAAACCTCCGAATTTCAGGCCCTGGTGAAGGAAATCGCGATGCAGATCGCGGCCACCAATCCCCGCACGGTGCGCCGCGAGGAGATTCCGCCCAGCGTTGTCGACCAGGAGCGCCAGATCTATGCGGCCCAATCCACCGGCAAGCCTGAGGCCGTGATCGAGAAGATAGTCGAGGGCAAGCTGACTAAGTTCTATCGTGACTCCTGCCTGATCGAGCAGCCGTGGATGCGCGATCCCAACAAGACCATCTTGGATCTAGTGAACGAAACGGCCGCCAAGATGGGCGAGAAGCTTGGGATTCGGCGCTTCGTGCGCTTTCAACTGGGGCACAATGGCGAGAGCGCCACTGCGCCAAACGCCAAGTCGGCGTGACAACGCGCCCACCCCTTAAGACGGGGTGCGGCCGCAGCGCGGCTTGGCCTTTCAGGAATGGCAAGCAGTTGAGCGAGTCTTCCAACGCTTTACTCTCCATGGCCCGCTTCAAACGCGTGCTCCTGAAGCTTTCCGGCGAGGCGCTTGCGCCCACCGATCGCGCCGGGCTCGACCATGATTTTCTCAGCCGCCTCGCCCTCGAACTCAAACAAGCTTCACAACTCGGAGTCGAATTGGCGCTGGTCATCGGCGCCGGCAATATGGTGCGGGGCCGCGAGTTCGAAAAGCTCGGCATGGACCGTACCACCGCCGACCACATGGGGATGCTCGCCACCGTGATCAACTCGCTTGCTCTGCAGGACGCGCTCGAGCGAGTCGAAGTGAAGACCCGCGTGATGTCGGCGATCAATCTGCAGGAGGTATGCGAGCCCTACATCCGGCGACGCGCGGAGCGTCATCTGGAGAAAGGCCGCGTGGTAGTCTTCGCGGCTGGAACCGGAAATCCGTACTTCACCACCGACAGCGCCGCGAGCCTGCGCGCGCTCGAAATCAATGCGCAAGTAATCTTGAAGGCGAGCCACACGGTCGATGGGGTCTACAACCGCGACCCGCTGAAGGATCCGACCGCCACTCGCTTCGACCATCTGACCTTCCGCGAGGTTTTAGAGCAGAATCTTCAAGTGATGGATTCGACGGCGATTTCGATGTGCATGGATCACAATTTGCCGATCCTGGTTTTCAATCTACGCGAAGAGGGTAATATTAGGCGTGCGATCTTAGGGGAGAAGATCGGAACTTGGGTTGATTCCGGCTCCTAGTGGGAAGGATCTATGAAGGACGAAGTAATAGAGAGCGCCCGCTCCGAAATGGATTCCGCCGTCGAAGCATTCAAACACGAGCTAACCCGCACCCGCACCGGGCGCGCTTCGACCGCTTTGCTGGAGAACCTGCAGGTCAGCTACTACGGCAACAAGACCCCGCTGCGCCAACTGGCCGGGCTGGCCGCGCCCGAGGCCCGGCTGCTGGTGATTACGCCCTACGACAAGAGTGCCATCCACGAGATCGAGAAGGCGATTGCGACCTCTGACCTTGGCCTCAATCCGGTAAGCGACGGCAAGCTCATCCGGATCGCGATTCCGGAACTCACCGAGCAAAGGCGCAAGGATCTGGTAAAGCATATTCGCAAGGTTGCCGAGGATTTCCGCGTGTCGATCCGGAATCATCGCCGCGACGCCAACGAGTGGCTGCGCGAACTTCACAAAGAGAAGCAGATAACCGAAGACGACCTGCACGCGGGCGAAGCCAAGGTGCAGCAGTTTACCGCCGAGCATATCGAAAGGATCGACAAGACTTTGACGGCCAAGGAAGTCGAAGTGATGGAGGTTTGAGCGGAGCTTCGCGCATCCGAGCGGATTCTGGCGCCCGGCTAAAACAGTCTGTGTCGAGTACTCTGCCCCTAAGCGATTTTCCCAACCTATCGCTCGAAAGCGAGCGGCTGCCGCGCCATGTCGCGATCGTCATGGACGGGAACGGGCGCTGGGCAACGCGCCGCGGTCTGGCCCGTTTCGAAGGGCATCGGCGGGGGAAAGACTCGGTGCGCGCAATCGTCGAGACAGCCCGTGAAATCGGCATCCCCTACCTGACCCTGTTCGCGTTTTCGAGTGAGAACTGGCAGCGGCCGACCGACGAGGTACGCTTCCTGATGGAGCTTTTGCGGCGCTACTTGATGACCGAAACCAAGCGCATGATGAAGCGCGGCATCCGGCTCGTCACGATCGGGGATTTAAGGCGCTTGCCCTTGGCGGTCCAGCGCGTCCTTTTGAAAGTAATCGATCTAACCAAGCACAACGATGGGATGACGGTGGCGCTGGGGCTATCCTACGGCGGGCGCCAGGACGTCGCGCGCGCGATGCAGCGTCTGGCTAGAGAAGTCGCCAACGGAAAGCTCAAGCCCGAGGACATCGACGAGTCGAGGATCAGCCACAGTCTCGATACCGGGGGTTTGCCGGACCCCGACCTGCTGATTCGAACCTCCGGCGAGATGCGGTTGTCGAATTTCATTCTTTATCAAGCGGCTTACACGGAGTTGTATTTCGCCGACACGCTGTGGCCCGATTTCCGCGCGCGCGAGTTCCTCGCCGCGATCGAAGCCTACCAGCGTCGCGAGCGCCGCTTCGGCACCGTGCCGGACACCGGTCACCCCGACCCCCGCCTTCGTGCTGCGAACTAGAGTCTGGACCGCAGCCGCGATTGTGCCCGCGATCCTCGCAGCCACTCTCTTCTCCAACCCGACCCTTTTCAGCTATTTCATTGGCGCCTTGGCCGGATGGGGACTCCAGGAGATCGCCTCGGTTCGACGCGCCAGTACGGCTTACGACTTTATTACGATCTTCGGCGTCGGCGGATTGCTGGCGGCACTCGCACTTGACGGATTCGAGATCGGCGGATGGTTGCCTGTGCTGGTAGCCGCAGCGATGACCGCCATCGTTGCCCGAGTCGGTTTCTTCGGCTCGGATCGCCCGGTCAAGGACGGCTTGCTAAATCTGATCGGCGCGGTCTACGTCGGCGGCTTGTTTCCATACTTTGCCTTGCTAAGAAACCGACCGCACGGCGTGGCGGCGATGATCCTGATGCTGGCGCTCGTCATCGCCAGCGACAGCGGGGCTTATTTTGCGGGTCGCTCTTTGGGACGCATCAAGCTGCTGCCACGAGTCAGCCCCAACAAGACGGTGGAAGGAGCGCTCGGCGGGCTCGTCGCGGCCGCCATCGTGGGATCGGCTATCGGCCCGTGGCTGGCGCCAAGCCTGAACTTTTTGCAGGTGTTGGTCTTCTCTTCGATCATTGCCGGCTTAGCTCAGTTGGGCGACCTCGCCGGGTCGGCCTACAAGCGTGTCTGCGGCGTAAAAGACTTCGGCTGGATCTTCCCGGGCCACGGCGGGCTGCTCGATAGAGCCTGCAGCCTAGTCTTTGCCGCCGCTTTTACATATTATCGCATGCAGTAGATGCGGGATTCCCACCACCCTTCCGCTTCGAAGTTAAGTTCCTAATGCTGACATCGATCATTGCGGCGGTTGTTATCCTCGGGGTTCTGGTTTTGGTCCACGAGTCCGGCCATTTCATCATGGCCAAACGCTCCGGTGTGCGGGTGGTGCGCTTTTCGATCGGGCTTCCGCCCAAGTTGTTTTCCTTCCGTCGCGGAGAGACCGAGTACCAGATCGGTGCCACGCCATTCGGGGGTTACGTCCGGATGCTGGGCGACGAAATCGGCGACGAGCATGGCTCGGCGGACGTGCTGGGCTACCTCGAGGAGGTCGGGAACGATCTTCTCGCCGACGCCGAGCGCGTTTGTTTGCCGGAGCACGCGCAGGCCTCTAAAGCGCGGCCGAGTACGCCGGCAGTGGACGCCGCCGAGTTAAGCGCGGTGCGAAGCGGTGAGTCCGCAACCAACCCACACCCGCAGCGCCTTCTCGCGCTGGCCAAGAGGATCTGCGATTCGCCGAGGCCCGCAGCCATCCTTGGCCGGGAAATGAGCGCCGATGAGACTCTTCTGATCGATGAGATCTGCCGTTCGACCTCAGTCTCTGAGGCGCTAAAGGCACTGGCGAATCGGCGGCCGCCGGCGCTGATCCGGCGGATTCAGGAGAGGGCTTTTCCGAGCCAGAGCCTCGGCAAGCGACTGCTGATCGTCTTGGCCGGACCGCTGGCCAACCTGCTGTTCGCGCCGATCCTGTTAACCATTGTTTTTGTCTACGGAGTTCCGCGACTGCTTCCGGTTCTGGGCCAGATTAGGCCCAACATGCCCGCCGCGGTTGGGGGCCTCAAAGAGGGAGACCGAGTCACTTCGATCAACGGCGCGCCGATCAAGAGCTGGGATGATCTTTCCAACACCATTAAAGCCAGCGGCGGCGATCGGTTGAGGATCGACTACCAGCGTGGCAGCGACGGCGGCGCGGTGCGGTCGGTGATGGTCAAGCCCGTGCAAGACGGCAAGTCGGGGTTGGCCGATGCCGCCGGTTCCTGGATCATCGGGGTCTCTCCGCGCGGCGACTACGTGGTGTCGCGGGTCAATCCGATCGCTGCAATGGGCAATGCGGTGGTCGAGACTGGCAAGATGAGCGTGATGCTGGTCGCGGGCATCTATAAAATCATCGACGGCTCGACGCCGGTGCGCCAGGCGCTCGGCGGCCCGATAATGATCGCCCAGCTGGCGGGACGCGAGGCGCATGAAGGATTTGCCAGCGTCGCCCTGTTCACCGTGATGCTCAGCATAGAGCTCGGAATCATCAATCTGCTGCCTGTGCCGATGCTCGACGGAGGACACATTCTGTTTTTCCTGATCGAAGGCGTGCGCGGCAAACCGCTGCAAGTGCGCCATCGTGAGATTGCGCAGCAAGTTGGCCTATTTTTGTTGGTCGTGCTAATGGCGTTCGTCATCTTTAATGACATCTCGCGGATTGTGCAGGGCTAATAGAATTCTGGAGCTCGGAGCGGGCGCCGGGCCGGTCCTCGGGATCGACACCGGTACTCCGGTGGCGGCCCTGGGTATCGCGGGCGGCGGCCGGCTAAGCGCTTGGACGCCGGCTCGGATGTCGACCTCGCACGGCTCCTCGCTGCCCAAAGCAATCGATGAGTTGCTGGCCGTGGCCAAGCTGAGCTTCGAACAGCTGGCCGGGATCGCGCTTGGGTTGGGTCCGGGGTCTTTTACGGGACTCAGAATCGGGGCGGCGTACGCCAAGGGCCTGGCTTACGCGTCCGGGTTACCGATCGTTGGAGTGCCCTCGCTGGATGCAATGGCGGCCTGCGCGATGGCCAACATCGAGACCAGGGTTGGCGCGACAATCTGTCCGATTTTGGACGCCAGACGAGGCGAAGTTTACTCTGCTCTTTACCGGGTGACCGATGATGGGCTAGAGAAAATAACATGTGATCGGGTCGTTAAGCTGGCCGACCAGCGGGTGGGACTTGCGGTTGAACCAATCCTGGTGGGTGAGGGGGTTGGAGGATTCAGCAGTCGGCTGATCGATGAAATCGGCGGCTGGAGAAAGCTGGTTGACCTGTCCCGCTTTGGATCGCGGGGCCCCTGGGTGGCGGCGCTGGGCGCGATGCGAATAGCGGGCGGCGACCTCGATCGTTGGGAGGCAATTGAGCCGCTTTACGTTCGATCGCCAGTGATGAATTTCCAAGCGGCGACGGTCGCGCGTGAGGCGCAGACAGGCAGGGAGGCCTTATGGAGCGCAGGGAAGAGGACCTGATCAAGCTGCACGCGGCGCACGACGCGGAGCTGAACGCTCTCTATCACGAGCATCTGCAGTTGAAGCATCGGCTCCAAGGATTCCGCGAGAAGATCCATTTGAATACTGAGGAGGAGTTCGAAAGGAGACGAATTCAAAAGCTGAAGCTCGCCTCCAAGGATCGCATCATGGCGATTCTCGACCGCTATCAGCACCTAGGCAATTAGAGCCGGCGGGTCCTTTCGATGTGCGCAAGACCACCACCCGATGCCAAGTCATACGATATCGGTTCAGGTTGAGAACGAATTTGGCGTGCTGGCACGAGTCGCGGGGCTCTTTTCGAGCCGCGGCTACAACATCGAATCGCTGACTGTAAACGAGGACCCGCTCGATCCGACCCTGTCGCGGATCACGCTGGTGACCTCGGGTGACGAGCAGGTTCTCGAGCAGATCAACAAACAACTCAACAAGCTGGTGTCGGTGATTAAGGTCACCGATTTCAAGGAGATCGATGCGATCGACCGCGAGATGGTACTGATCAAGGTGGCGGTTGACGAGCGCAACCGCTCCGAGCTCGACGCCATCGTGGCGGCTTTTCGCGCGCACGTGGTTGATATCGGTCCGAAGTCGACCACCATCGAAGTAACCGGCGACCAGGACAAGATCCACGCGTTCTTCAGCTTGGTTCGGCCGCTCGGAATCCGCGAGATGGTCCGCTCGGGCAAAATCGCAATGGCGCGCTCGGTTCAGTCAGGCAACGGCAACCAAAACCATCGCCGAACAAAGGAGACTGCTGGATGAAGGTCTATTACGATCGCGACGCCGATCAAAGGGTGCTCAAGTCGAAGAAGATCGCGATCATCGGATTCGGCAGCCAGGGACATGCCCATGCGCTCAATCTGCGCGACAGCGGAGCAGATGTACGGGTCGGATTGCACAAAGGCAGCAAGTCGTGGGACAAGGCCGTGGCGCAGGGGCTTCCGGTTTTGGAGACCGCCGAAGCCGCCAAGCAGGCCGACCTGATCATGATTCTGGTGCCGGACGAAGCCGCCAGCGATATTTACAAAAGCGACGTCGAGCCCTTTCTGGACCCCGGCAAATATCTCGCCTTCGGCCACGGCTTTAATATCCACTTCAAATTCATCAAGCCGCCTGCCAACGTGAACGTCTTCATGATCGCGCCCAAAGGACCGGGACATCTGGTCCGCTCGGAATATGTAAAAGGCCGAGGGGTGCCGTGTCTGTTGGCGGTGGAGCAGGATCCGTCGGGCGCGACGCACAAGATCGGGCTTGCCTACGGTGCCGCGATCGGCGGGGCACGGGCAGCGATAATCGAGACCAGCTTCCGCGAAGAAACCGAAACCGACTTGTTCGGAGAGCAGGCGGTACTTTGCGGCGGCTTGACCGAGTTGATCCGTGCGGGATTCGAGACCTTGGTTGAAGCCGGCTACGCACCCGAGATGGCCTATTTCGAATGCGTGCACGAAGTGAAACTGATCGTGGACTTGATATACGAGGGCGGCATTTCAGACATGCGCTATTCGATCAGCAACACCGCCGAGTACGGCGACATGACGCGCGGCAAACGAGTCGTCGGCACGCCGGCGCGCGAAGCAATGAAGAAACTGCTCGCCGACATCCAGTCGGGCAAATTTGCCAACGAATGGATAAACGAGTACCGCGCCGGACTACCGCATTTTCGTGAGCTGCGCACGGAGGCCGAGCATCATCCGGTCGAAGAGGTCGGGCGCAAGCTGCGATCGTTTATGCCTTGGCTGGCCAGCAATCGGCTGATCGACAAGAACCGCAACTGAGCTTGGTCGCATTTCGGCGTCGCGGCGCCCTAGTCTTCTCTAACCGGCTCGAGACGCGGATCGGGAAAGGCGATGTTGGAAGACTCCGGGAATCCGCGCTGGCCAAACCCCGCGCTGTGCTTAATCGGCAGCTGGCTCCACCTCGCGCCCGAAGGCGTGCTGATTTCTTTACTGCTCGCCTCGCTTGCGGTTGGTCTCTACCTGGCGGGTCTCGGAGGGCTTGCCTGGTCGCTCTTCGTAGTCGCGCTTGCGGCGGCATTGTTCTTTCGCGATCCGGCGCGAATCGCGCCGGATCGAACAGGAGTGGTCATCTCAGCCGCAGATGGCACAGTAGCGGGCATCTGCCAGTGCGCGCCCCCCGGTTCGACTGATTTGGTCCAGTGGCGGGTCTCGGTCTTCATGTCGCCGCTCAATGTGCACGTCAACCGCGCGCCGATCGCGGGTGAAGTGACTGCGGTTGAACATACCCCGGGCCGATTCTTGGCGGCCTTCCGTGATCAAGCAAGTGAGCACAACGAACGCAACGCGATCGTCCTGCGCGACTTGAACGGACGCCTCTACACGGTGGTGCAAATAGCGGGTTACCTCGCACGGCGAATCGTGTGCCGATTGCGAATGCATGATAAAATTGCGCAAGGACAGCGTCTCGGACTGATCATGTTCGGAAGCCGTGTGGACCACTTCTTTGCGCTCGAATATCGCCTGACGGTGGCACGCGGAGATCGGGTGAGGGCGGGCACTTCAATTCTGGGCGAACTCGACCCGGAGCAACCGAAATGACCGCCGATCAAAACGAAAGCTTCGATCGAAGCGGAGTAAGAATCCGGGTGATCGATCGTGACCGCGATCTCCGCGAGCGTTCCGCCCCCGGTCCGGCGCGCCGCGGAGTGTTCTTGATTCCCGCTACCATCACCTCACTAGGCCTGCTCGCGGGGTTCTACTCGCTGGTCTCGTCGATCAACGGGCACTTCGAGCTGGCCGCGTTGCTGATCGTGGTTTCCTTCGTGTGTGACGGCCTCGATGGGCGGGTGGCGCGCGCGTCGCGCGCGTCGAGCCAGTTCGGCGTCGAGCTCGACAGTCTCTCGGACATGGTAGCATTCGGCGTCGCGCCGGCGGGTCTGATTTACGTATGGGCGATGCGCGACGTCGCGTCCTGGTCGTGGGTTCTAAGCGGGATGTTTGTGATCTGCGCGGCGCTTAGACTGGCGCGCTTCAACGTGCAAGCCGGGACGGTGGACAAGCATCGCTTCGTCGGACTGCCGGTCCCCGGCGCGGCGGCCGTAATCGCAGGACTGACGCTTGCTTACAGCTACTTCGAGATCGACGCCGCGCGGACGATTTGCGCCGTTTCGATTGTCCTTACCGCGACGCTCGCCTTCCTGATGATCTCGCGCGTGCCCTATCCCAGCTTCAAAACGCTGTCGCCGCGCAACGTTGCGACCTTGGAGACGATGGTCCTCATTCTGGTGGTCGTGGCATTCGTCTTCGTTATGCCGCAGCTCAGCGCCTTTCTCGGCTCCACCGCCTACATGCTGTCCGGCCCCGTTCTGATGCTGCGCGGCGAACGCAGCGAGCCGCCGGTGCCGGCCGTTTCGAACGATCAAAGGTCGGCAAGCGCATAACCACTTGGATCGATACTGCTTGACTGCGGCGGTCGCCATCGCGTAGGCTCGCCAGTGATGATCGGTAGCCTGCGCATCGAACTACTACTTAGCCTGGCCCTTACGAGGGCCCATACCGGGAGCGTCGCTGCGCAGCACTGACCGACTGCCAACGTTAGAAAAAGACGCCCTGGGTGATGGGCCGAACCAGTCACCCGGGGCGTTTTCTTTTTCGCGCCGCGGGGATCGACGGGCGGCCGCTTAGGGCAGCGGAGGAAACTAATGGGAGCTTCCAGCAACCCAGCCGACAACGAAGACTATGTACGAATCTTCGACACCACTCTACGCGACGGCGAGCAATCGCCGGGCGCGACGATGAATGTGGAGGAGAAGGTCGCGCTGGCCCGACAACTCGAGCGGCTGAACGTCGACGTAATCGAAGCGGGCTTTTCGGCGTCGTCGCCTGGCGATTTCGAATCGGTCAGACGGGTCGCAGAGGCGGTCACGAATCCGATCGTGCTGAGCCTGGCCCGCACCACCCAGATCGATGTCGACAGCGCGCTTAGGTCGATCGACAAGGCCAAGCGTCCGGGAGTTCATATCTTCATCGCTACCTCCGAGATTCATATGAAGTACAAGCTAAACATGAATCGGGAAGATGTACTGGACGCCGCGACTTGGGCCGTGTCGCGCGCCAAGCAGCATGTCGACCATATCGAGTTCTCGTGCGAGGACGCTTCGCGCAGTGACCTCGATTACATGGTGAAAGTCGTAACTGAAGCGATCCGCGCCGGCGCCAGCGTGATCAACCTTCCCGACACGACCGGCTACGCGATTCCCGAAGAATACGGTCGAATGTTCAAGTATCTGCGCGAGCGTGTTCCCAACGCGCACCAAGTGATGTGGAGCGCGCACGTCCACAACGACCTGGGGCTGGCGGTCGGAAATTCGCTGGCTGCGATCATGAACGGTGCGCGGCAGGTCGAATGCACCATCAACGGAATCGGCGAACGCGCCGGCAACACCTCGCTGGAAGAAGTCGTTATGGCGCTAAAGACGCGCCATGATTTGACCGGAATCCAGACCCGGATTGACACCCGGCAGATCTACCCGGCCTCAAGGCTCCTGTCGCAGATAATCGGGCAGCCGGTACCACCGAACAAGCCGATCGTAGGCGACAACGCTTTCGCGCACGAGGCGGGTATTCATCAAGACGGCGTGCTCAAAAACAAGCTGACCTATGAAATTATGAAGCCCGAAGACATTGGCATACCGTCCAACAAGATTGTGTTGGGCAAACACTCGGGTCGCCACGCGTTCATCGATCGTCTCAAGCAGTTGGGGATCGACACGACCGCGGTGGACATCAACAAGACCTTCGCCGAGTTCAAAGGGCTGTGCGACAAGAAAAAGGTCGTTTACGACGACGATATCCTTACCCTGGTTACCGAAGATACGCGCAAGGGCGCTGATCATTTCGAGTTGATCGACTTAAAATGTGAATCATCGTCGAAGGGCACTCCGCGAGCCGAGGTGGCGATGCGCATTGACGGCGAGGAAAGACGCGCTAGTGCAACCGGCGACGGAGTGGTCGACGCTAGCTATAAAGCGATCTATAAGCTTGCCGGAATGACGCCGGCGCTCGAGCGCTACACGGTCAAATCGATTACCGGTGGCACCGATGCGCTGGGCGAGGTCAGCTGTCTCTTGCGCCACGACTCGATGACCGTGGCGGGACACGGCGCCCACAGCGACATCGTGATGGCCAGCGCAATGGCGCTGGTAAACGCTCTCAATCGGCTGAAAATTCGTACTCGCGCGGCACAAGGTCCGCGTGTCGCCGGCCCATGACCTTGATGGGTAGCCCAAGCTTTAAGGCAAGCTATAGTATGCGGCCCGCTGGGTGCATCGCGCGATACAAAAGAGGGTCTGGCTTTTGGGTTCGCGACTTACCAAGCTTTCGCAAAAGTAGGCGCTTAGGCACCGCGGGCGGTAAATGAGCGGCAAACGCCCACTAAAGACATAACGTGATGACGGACAATTCCATCGTTCGCGCCCGCATCGATGAGCGCAGCAAGTGGGAAGCCGCGGCGGCGCTGAAAAAATCGGACTCAGCTTGTCCGATGCCCTTTCCGCTTGCCGCTGGTACGCGTGGCGGCAAAAAAGGCCCTCCCGTTTGAGCCGCTCAATCCGAATGCCGATGACCATCGCGGCGATGAAAGCCGTGCGCCGGGGCGGGCTGGTCAAGGCCGGAGGCTCAATTGGCTGCTGAGAAGTCTGAATGCGGACCTTAAATACCCGCTTTAAGCCTGACTACTAACCGGTTCTCAAATCTCGAGCCTCGTGCAGATGGATCTCGAGTCCGTACATCTCTGGTGGTGCAACTGGTCCGACTCAACCCACTTTCTCTCGTTCTCTGGGAAGGCATTAGGTCGGCTCGCATCACAAGTCGATCACAGTTTGAGCAACAACTTCGCGCGGTTTGGGTCTTCCAGCCTGGGTCGGTTCAACCCTACAGGGGCGTTACCGCGCTTTAGGCGT
>DASXNP010000183.1:0-5437 GCA_036494985.1 Binataceae bacterium (SeqCode) | reverse complement strand
GCGCGATGGCTTCGGCGAGAACCTCCCGACGGCTCCGCGATGCCTCGGGACGAGACCATCGGCCGGACCGCCTAAGCCGGCGGCCACGATGAAATCGATCAACCCCGCGATCGACCGCGGAGGCAAGTTTCGGCTGGATCTGCACGTCATCGGATGCTTTCCAAGGTTCCCGAAGAAATCGCACCGACGTCGCCGAAGCAAGCCTAAGCGTTCGTCGAAGCAAGCCACATTAGACCCGCTGAGCGCCCGCGGTTGGCTAGGTAACATGCACGGAACCGGCGCCGAGCACGGTGCGCGGCGAGCCGCAAGGGCATCTGGGCATCGACCGGGTCGACGCGCAGCGCGCGGCGGGCGAGTGTCAGCGGGCGCGGCGGATCGAAGAGATCCGAAATATCGGCGTGCCCAATCCGCGCACGCAGCCCTGGAGCCGCTCGTGATATGTCCATTCGGAGCGATTGTCCAATTGCGCTTGATCCGAGCTTTGCTCGACCTCGACCAACACCTCTTTGACCAGCATCGACCGATACACTTCTTGCAGATAGTCGTTGTGCAGCGAGACGGAGAAAGGATCTTCTTGCCCTCCCTCGTCCGAATCCACGACCATCGGAACCAGCCTGTCCTTGATCCGCAGCTTCATCACTCGCGCGTTCTTGGGGATAGGCTCTCCGATCAAAAGAATCCGTCCCGACAGAAGCATTTCGCATCGCGCGTGCGGGAAGTTTAAGCCGGCCAGGCCCGTAAAGTTCATGTTCGGAATCATCGGCGCGATCGGAGGCAGGCGGATCGTCTGCGCATTTGAAGAGCGGGGCGAGAGTACGATCGCAGTAGCCAGCAGTGCAACCGCGAAAAGGATTCGAACGCTTCGAATACTCATGACGGCTCCTTCTTACTTTTATCGCCAGCAACGACGATCGGGAGTATAGAACCCGGGACGGTATGTTGCTACAGACAATTTGCTGGGATCGGCACTCAGCGAAAACGCGCAAGGAGCCGTTCAATGGCGGGACTTTATTTCGACCAATTCGAGATCGGGCAGACATTTAAGCATCCGATCACGCGGACGATTACCGAGACCGACAATGTTCTGTTCACCGCGCTGACCCATAATCCGCAGCCGCTGCATCTCGACGCCGAGTTCGCAAAAGGCACTGAATTCGGTAAGCAACTGGTGAACAGCATCTTCACTCTGGGTCTCATGATTGGCGTATCAGTCGGCGATACGACACTCGGTACCACGGTCGCAAATCTTGGGATGACCGATGTACGTTTTCCCAAGCCGGTGTTTCACGGTGATACCCTTCGATCGGAAAGCAAAGTGATCGAAAAGCGCGAGAGCAAGTCGCGTTCGGATGCGGGGATCGTCGTGTTCGAGCATCGTTCGATCAATCAGCGGGGCGAAGAGGTCGCCTACTGCAAACGCTCGGCGCTGATGCACAAGAGGCCGAAATGAACGTCCTGCGCTCAATGCTCTTCGTGCCGGGCGACAGCGAACGCAAGCTGGTCAAAGGCGGTTCCTCAAAGGCCGATGCGTTGATTCTCGACCTCGAAGATTCCGTGCCGCAGGATCGGATCACGCTGGCGAGGTCGCTGGTTCTTGAGTATCTAAGCGCCCATCACGATCGCGCACGCCAGCAACTATGGGTTCGCGTCAACCCGCTCTCCACGCCTAAGGCGCTGCCGGATCTGGCCGCGATCGTGGCCGGGGCGCCCGACGGAATTTTGCTGCCGAAGACCGAATCAGCCGCCGACGCGGTTCTGGCCGGCCACTATCTGACCGCGCTGGAGACTCGCGAAGGAGTGGAGGTCGGAGCGATTAAGATTCTGCCGGTCGCTACCGAGACCCCGGCGGCGATGTTCACACTGGGAGGATATGCGGGCAGTACGCCGCGCCTTTGGGGGATGACTTGGGGCGCGGAGGACCTGCCCGCGGCGGTCGGTGCCAGCACCAATCGCGACCCAAACGGCGACTTGGATTTTCCATACAAATTGGCCCGCGCGCTCTGCCTGATGGCGGCAACCTCAGCCGGAGTCCAACCGATCGACACGGTCTATACCGACTTCCGCGACCCGGAAGGACTCCGCCGCGAATCGGAACAAGCGCGCCGCTCGGGCTTCACCGGGAAGATCGCAATCCATCCCGATCAGGTTGATGTGATCAATGCCGCCTTCACGCCTGCTGCCGACGAGGTGGCATACGCAAAACGCGTCGTCGAAGCCTTTTCCAAAGGCGCAGGCACGATCGGGCTGGATGGCAAAATGCTCGATATGCCCCATCTGAAGCAGGCGCGCCGCGTTCTGGAGATTGCCGCGCGCCTCGGCGGCTAATCTTTCGCTCGCGGCGGCTCGGGAGATATGGAAAACCTGTAACCGGGCACAACGCCGCGCTGACGAACCTTGGCGAACAGATCGACCCATTGGAGCGCCAGATGTGGCGGCTCGCAACCAGTGATCTAGTCCAAGAGCGGCTTTACGCGATGGATTTCTTACTCTTGATCCAGTCGTTGAACGACGTAATCGACGTAAGCTCTAAGCGGCTGCGGCGGGCGAAAATCACCCCCTGTGAGCAGTGCTTACACTGCTCATCGGAACCATCGCGGTATTGGGTGTCCTGTGGGGCTTCTCATTCGCTTCTGATCGGGGCCGCCACCAGACTGCGACTTTCATATTAGCGATGGTTCTTTCGCTCGTGCTTTTGCGATTTTCGATCTCGATCGGCAGCGCCGCCCTGGATTCATTCGCATAGACCGGCAGGCGCTGCTCGACCTCCGCGACTCTATCAACCGCAATGCTCTTTTGGTCGCAACCCGCTAACGACTGGTTTTCGCCTAGAATCGTTCGTCTCAAATCGAGTTGACGTTTTACTCGTGGTGCGCCTTTAATGGCGGGCTATGGTTGGAGTTGTTTCGTACGGATCGTACATCCCCTATCGGCGCCTGAAGCGCGCCGCGATCGCGCAGTTCCTCGGCGTCGCAGCCACCAAGGGCGAGCGCGCCGTAGCTTCATTTGACGAAGACAGCGTCTCGATGGCGGCCGAGGCGCTGCGTGACGCGCTCAAGTCCGCGACCGTCGCGAATATCCAAGCGTTGTTTTTCGCTACTACCACGGCTCCCTACGCGGAGAAGCTCAATGCGGCGATTATCGGGGCAGCCACGCGCTTGCCGACAGAAATCCGCGCCGCCGATATGACCGGATCGACTCGCGCTGGTCTCACCGGAATTCTTCAAGCTGCCGATGCGATCGGCGGCGGTGCTAAGAACTCCGTGATCGCGATTGCGGATTGCCGGCTCGGTGCTCCGGAGGGAAAGACCGAGCAATCAAGCGGGGACGCGGCGGTCGCCTTCATCCTCGGCGCGGAAAATGTGATCGCCGAAATCGAGGCGAGTGCTTCGGCCACACGCGAGTTTCTGGATACTTGGCGCGCCCCGGGCGAGAGTTTTGCCCATACTTGGGAGGAGCGCTTTGCGCTGACACAAGCGTACGGGCCGCTGCTCGCCGAGGTTGCGCAGAAAGTCCTCGTCAAAGCGGGAGTAAAGCCGGGGGATTTGGCGAAAGTGATAGTCGACGCGGCCAATCCGCGCGCCGCCGACGAGCTCGTGCGCGCTTTCAAACTCGAGCCCGCAAAGCTTGGCGATTCACTCGCCCTGACGGTTGGACAGACCGGGGCTGCGCATCCGGCCCTGATGCTGGCCGCGGCGCTGCCATCGGCGAAGCCCGGCGATCGGATTCTGGTGGTGTCCGGCGCGGACGGCGCCGACGCGATTCTGTTTCGAGTTACGCCCGCCGCGGCCGCCTACAAACCGACCCGATCGGTCGGGCGCATGATTGAGTCAAAGGGCGATGTTGGCTACGCGAGCTATCTAAAGTGGCGCGAGATCCTCCCGACCGAACCGCCGCGGCGTCCCGATCCGGACCGCCCAGCGGGGCCGCCGATGCTGCGTGCGCAGCAATGGAAGTTTGGGTTTGTCGGCACGCGCTGCAGGGCCTGCGGCACGCCGCAGCTTCCGCCCCAACGGGTATGCGTGAAGTGCCACGCGCTCGACCAGATGGAAGACTATCCGTTTGCCGATCGATCGGCGCGAATTGCGACCTACGCGATTGATCGGCTCGCCTATTCGCTGAATCCTCCGACCGTAAACGTTGTGATCGATTTTGACGGCGGCGGGCGCTTTCTTTGTGAGATGACCGACTGCGAACCCGACAAGGTCGCGATTGGAGACGAAGTGGAAATGACCTTCCGCCGCCTCTTTACTGCCGATGGGGTTCACAACTACTTTTGGAAGGCAAGGCCGAAGCGTTAGCTCGGCACTCGGTACCGATTAGGAGGCCTAAATGGCAAGCAACGGAATCAAGGATCGCGTCGCGATTATTGGGATGGGCTGCACCAAGTTTGGTGAGCATTGGGACAAGGGCCCCGACGACCTGCTCGTGGATGCGGCGTATGAGGCATACGCATCTGCGGGAGTCGACCCGAACGCGGTCGACGCGTACTGGCTGGGCACGATGGGCTCGGGGACTTCGGGTTTGTTGCTTTCAGAACCGCTCAAAATTGGTTACAAGCCGGTCACCCGTGTCGAGAACATGTGCGCGACCGGTTCCGAGGCGCTGCGCCAAGCCTGCTATGCCGTCGCGTCGGGCGCCTACGATGTGGCGATGGCGATCGGTGTCGAAAAGCTCAAGGATTCGGGCTATTCGGGATTGGTCGGGTCGGTGCCGCCCAACGATGGTACTCACGGAAGCATGACCGCGCCTGCGTCGTTCTCTTTGTTAGCCCCGGCCTATTTCAAGAAGTACGGTCTCGATCCCGAAAAGGGCAAGGAAGTGCTCTCGCGGATCGCCTGGAAGAACCATCGCAATGGGGCCAAGAATCCTAAGGCACAATTCCAGAAGGAAGTGCCGATGGAGGTAATCAAGAATTCGCCGAAGATTGCCGATCCGCTTGGAATCATGGATTGTTCGGGCGTTTCCGACGGCTCCGCTGCGGCGATTGTGGTTCGCGCCGAAGACGCACACAAGTTCTGCAAAAACCCGATCTACATCAAGGCCCTGTCATTTGTAGCCGGTCCCGCCGAAGGTCCGCTGTCACCCGACTATGATTTCACCACCTTCCGCGAGGTGGTCGCCTCGGCCAAGGACGCGTACGCGCAGGCGGGGATCACTGATGCGCGGGCGCAAATCAGTATGGCCGAGGTTCATGACTGCTTTACACCGACCGAGCTGGTCCTCTACGAAGATCTCGCGTTCAGCAAGCGCGGCACTGCCTGGCAAGACGTGATGGACGGCTACTTCGACCTGGACGGCAAGCTGCCGGTCAATCCCGATGGTGGACTGAAATCGTTCGGCCATCCGATCGGGGCCTCGGGGCTGCGAATGATGTACGAGATGTGGCTTCAATTCCACGGCGAGGCTGGGGCGCGGCAGATCAAGGATCCGAAGGTCG
>DASXNP010000182.1:0-2874 GCA_036494985.1 Binataceae bacterium (SeqCode) | reverse complement strand
GAAATCGGTGGCCCTGGACCATATTCGGCAAGATGTCAGTCGCGTCATCAGCCAGGTCCCTGAGCCCAGGCGTCACATCGAGCGCGACTTCGAGATCGGTCGATGACCAACTTTATCAAGCCGACCGTTCGGTGCAGTGCCGCTGTGCTATGAGCGCGACGTTCGGCTGCAAGTCCCCGCCCTTTGGTTGCGCTTGCCGCGAACGGAAACATCGCTGGCGCTCTACCCTCCTAAATCCGAAGCATTGGATACGGGAGGTCGCGGGTATCGGCGAGCGCCGCCAGACGATCGCGCGCGAGTCCGCCGCTCACGAGGCCGAGGAGCGCGTGCAGATCGTAAGCCCAGCGAACGCTGAAGGGCGGCAACTCAACACCGCATCCGCGACGCCCTGAGAGACGCCGGTCACGTCGCCTCGCGAGGCACGAGCAAGACATCCTTGTGAGTCGCGATCTCATTCGCCCGCAAAGCCACTCGGCGCGCGGCTACGAGATCGGCGACGTAATCCGCTTCACATGGGGAAGCAAGTTGCGTCTTCAGAACGGCGGCTACGCAAACTGTCGAGATGGTTGACTGCGAGAGGAACCGGCTGCTGGTCCAGACCACCGAATGGCCGACGTCTCGCGTACAAGCCGAATCGGCTGTCCGCTGTCGAGGTCTTTCGCTAAGAGCAACGCGTTTTGGCCAACGGCGACCGGATTCAGTTTCGCACCCATGACCGGGCACCTGGCATCGCTAACGGCGAATTCGCCACCATCTCGCAATCGACGGCCGCAATGCGCTGCTCCGTCTCGACGATCAACGCGAGGTCAGCGCCGCCGTGCAGAGACTCCGCCACATCGATCACGGCTACGCCTCCACCTCCGACTCAAAGCAGGCGCTAAGGTCGATCGCCTCATAGTCAACATCGACACGATGCGTTGCGCCGAACTGGTGAAACGTAGGCAGTTCTATGTCTCCATCAGCGATGCGCGAAACGCAATTAGCCTGTACACCGACGACCGTTCCAGACTTGATCTAGCCGTCGCTCGTGATCGCGAGAAATCGATCGCGCCGGAGCACGTTTTGTGCCGATCTACAGCACCAGATTAAGGTTGCTCCCGAGCGCCTCCTCCACAACCGCCGCCAAGGTCGCCGAATGGGAAGATAATACCGTCAGAACCTGTACCTCGTCGCGAATTGCCTCCGGTTGCAATCGAAGACTTTATTTTGCGGCTTGTCACGGCGCGCGGCCCTTAACCAGCAAAGAAGAATTGCTGGCCGCCGTGCCGTAAAGCGTCGCGCCTGTGCATCCGAAAATCCTATTGTCGCCCGCCCGCCACCCACGCTTTCCCCGCGCCCTCAATCCGCAGTTGAAGGGTGACGGGGAAAAGTGTTCGATTTGCACCAACGCAAAAAACGGTCTAGGGTTTCGGAGGTTCGACACGGACCAAGATAATGCGGCACGGCAGAATCTCCGCTACCAACATTTCCGATGGCTAACGGCCGCCAAATCCTTCCAGAGCTTCTGAAACTTCCCGCTCACGAACGCGCCCGCTTGGCGACGGAACTGGTTCATAGCCTCGATGAATCAGAAGACCCTGATGCGGCCGAGGCATGGCTGGAAGAACTTGATCGGCGTGCGCGCGAAGTGGTCAGCGGAACCGCCAAACTTGAAGAATGGACGGAGGTACGCCGAAGAATCGAGCTTCGATTGCGGGCGCGCTAGAGCTTGAGAATCGAGCTTCACGCCGGAGCGATCCGCGACTTGGGCGACGCGGTAGACTGGTACGAAGCGCAGCGCCTAAGTCTCGGTATTGCCTTTCTACGTGAGATCTCGCGCGCCCTTGAGGTCATTGCCGAAAACCCTCGAATGTGGCCAGTTTGGCCAGGCTGGCGCTCACGAACCCAAGTACTCCGCTTTGTCCTCCAGCGCTTTCCTTTCTCGATCGCTTACATCGCGCAGCGCCAGCGCGTACTGATTCTGGCCGTCGCTCACGGACACCGGCGGCCGGGCTACTGGCGGGCGAGAGTCAGGCAGTAGCCGAGTACGCCCGAGGGACCGTCTTTGCCCTTCAGAAGTGGACCTCTTGACATGTGGCTGCGGAACACTAGCTATGTAGCTAGTAAGTAATCCCACGACAAAGTTGTGTATCATGACGCCTTCAAATCCGAAGACCGAGCGGGAGCGGGCGAGTTTGGCAGCGAGGCAGGAGGCTTTCAAAACTACCCTGCGCGCAACCGGCGGCGAGGCTAGGGTTCGCGAGCTCTTCCAACTGATGACCGCCGAAGAGGCAGCCGGGTTCCTCGCGCTTGAAATTGGTACCGTGCGCAACCTGACTTATCGTCATGAAATTCCTTCTGTAAAGATCGGTGCGCGGGGTGTGCGCTATAGACTGATTGACCTGATCGCCTGGAGCGAGCAGCGCAGCCACTTGGCTATTGGATGAGCAAGCGCTGTACGGGGCCTTTGGCGAATCAACGGAGGCGATATGGCACGGCAGGGCAGCAGGGATCGCGGGCTATTCGAACGCCCCAAAGGCTCGGGAATTTGGTGGATACGCTACCATGACGGCGAGGGCCGCGAGCATAGAGAAAAGATCGGAACAAAGGGTTTCGCGCGACGTGTTTACGAAAAGCGCAAGACCCAAATCAGAGATGGTCGGTTCTTTCCTCCAGAGAAGAAGATCGCAATTCGATTCGATGAGATCGCGGCGGAATATAAAGCCGCGGCGCAGAAGGCTAGTCGGGAGATAATCCGCGGCGAGATTGGATATCAACGCCTGCAGGAGCGTTTCCGGCGCTATGGCTGCCGACTCCATCGCCCCCTCACAAATCGAAGCCTTCCGGGACAAGCTCAGCGAGGATTTGTCCCCCGCGACCGTCAACCTCCATCTC
>DASXNP010000181.1:0-5602 GCA_036494985.1 Binataceae bacterium (SeqCode) | reverse complement strand
CTCGCTTCACAAGCACAGCGGTCCGCTGCTCTACTACCTCCGCGACAATCGCGCGATCCGGGCCGTCGCGCTGCTGCTGATGCTTTTCGCGCTCATTTTCTTGGTGGGCAGCTTTGTCAATCCGGCGCCCAGCGGCATGGGCGGCACTGCGATCGACCGACCGCATCGCATTTTGAAGATTACCCGTCATCCGTCGTTCGTCGCCTTCACCCTCTTTGGGTTCGCCCATCTGCTGATGAACGGATGGCTCGGCGACCTTGGATTCTTCGGTAGTTTCTCCGCCCTGGGGATTCTCGGCGGATTGCATCAAGATTCGCGCAAGGTAGGCGAACTGGGCGCCCGCTATGTCGGACTCAAGCAAGCGACTTCGTTCTTTCCAGGCGCGGCGATCATTTCCGGCCGCCAGGAATTTCGCGCCGGCGACATCCCTTGGCTCGCGATCGGGCTCGGCGCCGCGCTCACTGCAGTCATTGCGCTGCTGCATCCGATGCTCTTCGGCGGCGCTCCGCTTGGTTAAAACGCTAATCATCGCCGGCGTCCCCAGCAGACGCCACCCCGTTCCATTGCGCACGCAGTTTCTTGGTCGCGATTGAAACGTGGGCGCGCGCACTCTGGATTGAACACCCAAGCGCGGTCCCGATTTCGTCGTACTCCAGCCCGCCGATGCGACGCATCAGTAGAGCTTCGCGCTGCTTGTGCGGCAATCGATCGACCAGTGCCTGCATCCGCGAGCCAAGACCCGTCGAATCGTCGACTGCGGCAGCGGCGATCGCGTCGCCATGGTCGCTTACCAGCAGCCGCGAGCGCCGAACACTGTCACGAACGTGGTTTTTACACAGGTTGATCGCGATTCGATAAAGCCACGGGCGCAGACCTTCGGCGGAGTCCAGCCGGGGATAAGCCTTGTAAGCGCGAAGCCAAACCTCCTGAAAGAGATCGAGCGCGTCGTCTCGATTACCCACCATTCGCAGCACTACCCGCAAAAGTCCGCGTTCGTGAAGACGGACTGCGTCCTCGAACGACGGGGGCAGATTGAGCGCGTGTCCCACTGTCGGGTTTTAACCCCGAAGCGGATGGGATGTGAAATCCCTCTTTAGGCTAGGAACTTACGCTTAGGCCTCCGATCAGCGCTTGGCGGTGGCCGAGCGCTTCTCGCGTCCGGTCACGGTCGATCGCGCACCGGATTTGGTGCGGGTCGCCGGCTTCTCGCCCTCGCTTTTCTCCTCCGCTTCCGAAGCGCCGTGCTTCGCCCCGCGTTTTTCCAGCGAGGCTTTGAGCGCGCTCATGAGATCGATGACCTGCGCTTTTTTAGCTTCGGGCGCGGCCTCGGTGACCTCTCGTCCCGCCACCTTTCGATTGGCCGCTTCGATCACTCGCTCGCGATAGTTATCGTGGTACTTGACCGGATCGAAGTTCTCGTGGGTCAATTCGTCAATCAGCCGTTTGGCGAGATCCAGTTCAGTTTGTTTGACCTCGACGCTGGCCGCCCGATCCACGTCGCTTATGCGCCGAAGCTCGTCGGCGTAATAGATGGTGTGCATCATCAGGCCCTTCTCGTAGGGGCGAACCAGGACCAAATGCTCCTTGCCGCGCATCGTGAAATGCGCCAGAGCAACGCGCTCGGTCGATTCCATCGCGTCCGCCAGCAGCTTGTAAGCGCGCGCCGAGGCGCCTTCGCAGCCGAGATGATACGAGGTCTCGAAATAGACCGGGTCGACACTCGCCAGCGGAACGAACTCGGAGATTTCGATCGAGTGATCATCGCGGGCTTCGAGCGCGTCGAGTTCTTCCTCTGTAAAAATTACAAACTGGCCCTTCTCGACCTCAAAGCCTTTCACCAGTTCGCTTCGATCGATAATCGCATCGTCTTTCGGACAGTAGATTTTATAGTTGATCCGGCTTTTGTCTTTGGCGTGAAGTTGATGGAAGCGGACTGACTTGGAAGCGGTGGCAGTATAGAGCTGGACCGGAATGGATACCAAGCCGAACGAGATGTTTGCATTGGCGATCGAACGTGCAGCCATTTGAAATTGCCTCCGACCCGATTCCGGCGCGCAGATGCGCGATCACTGGCATCGTACTATGATCTAAGACAAGTCAGTCAAGTCGTGGGACTAAGACCAACTCGGCCCAAGCCACGCCCTGCCCGGCCGCTTTCTTGCCACCGTTGGGCAACTCCATGTTAGCCTGCGCAGGTGCAAGCGGAGCAAATGCCTTAGAAGATAACGCGACAACGCAGCGCGGAGAAAACCCCCCGAGCCATTCGGTTCTGAATCGAATCCGGCGGACCGCGGCGGGGTCGGCTTCGTGATTCAGAAGCATTCCGGGCGCCGGCTGCACTACGACTTTCGCCTCGAAATGGAGCGCCGCGGAACTGGTCGCCGGGATCCGCTTCTCGGAGCTGCCCGAGGAGGGTTGTTGCGTCATCCAAGCTTCATTGGATGGTCGACGGTGCCAATCCCAAGGACTGACGTTCGAGGCAATCGCCAGACTTAAAGAACCCGCGCCAAGTTACGGGGCTGCGACTGCGGATCGCAAATCTGCTCCCCGCCGCGAATGACTACGCGCCGCGCGCTGCGGAGGCGCCGACCGTCACGATTACAAATCTCGAGAAGGTTTTATGGCCCGTCGAAGGCTAAACCCAAGCGCGACCTGGTCGACTACTACGTTGCAATCTCGAAATGGATCCTGCCCTACCTGAAGAGTCGGCCGGTAATGACGGTCGGCTATCCCACCGGCATCGATGGAAACAGCTTCTATCAGAAGGACGCGCCCGGATTCGCTCCCGACTGGATACGGACCCAGCGCATCTACTCGGAAGATTCCAAGCGCGAGATTTCCTACTTTGTGATCGAGAGCGCGCAGGCACTTGCCTACCTTGCCAACCTTGGCACGATTCCCATCCACATCTGGTCGTCCCGAATCGGGAGCCGAACATCCCGACTGGCTTTTGTTCGATATCGATCCCAAGGGCTCGGCGACCGCCAAGGCGATCCTGGTGGCGCCCGCGAGGTCCTGCCCGCGGCTTCGCCGAATCGGGCTTCGGCCGTACCTAAAGACTTCCGGTCAAATGGGAATTGACGTCGTCGTGGGGCTGCGCCTCGCTTACAACTAATGAGCACGCGCGTTCGTTCGCGGAGCTGGTCGCCCGAGTTGTGCTAGCGGCGATCCCTGAAATCGCGATGGTCAAACGCAACACCGCGCTGCGCAAGGGCCGCGTTTACGTCGACTATCTGCAACTCGGGCACGGCAAGACCATCGCGGCCCCGTTCGCCGTGCCTCCGATCGCGGGCGCCCCGGTTTCCGCACCGATCGGGATCGCGGAGCTGAAAGCCGGGCTCGACCCGGCATCGTTCACGATTCGAAACCTGGCTTTGCGGATGAAGCGGCTTAAGCTCGATCCCTTGTGCTGCGCTCAACGATCCGCAGAGTCTCGAGGACGCGATGCCTGGGCTCGAGCGCGAGCTTCACGCGACCGAGTTCAAATGAACCGCGCTTGAGCGAGCGTCGGTTAGGTTTGCGCGGCGCCAAAAGGGCCGCGAATCACCAGCAGCCGTCGGCCGTGGGAGTCGACCGCAGCCGATCGAGCGAGAATCCTGAACTGCTGCTGCGTCGCCCGCGGAAGTGTACTGAACCGATCCTGCCGATAGATCAGATAACCCGCTGGCGGCTTGGACGCCGAGTCGGGCTCGTCGACGTAGCCGATGGGGCGCGTCGAGTAGACGAACGCAACCTCGCAATCAAGCGGGCCAACGTAAGTGACGGTCGCGCCCGCGGGAAGGAAAGCGTCGATTTGCTTCGCGAAGTCTCTTAGGCTGGTTTGAGCGGCACGCATCGGACTGAGCGCCCCGTACCAGAACAAGACTCCGGCGGCGGCAAAAATCGCAACCCCGGCGACCTGTTGCGAGAAAATCCCGCGCCACAATCCCCCGGCAATCGACACGCAAGCCAGCCCCGAGAGCGCACAGAAGATCAGAAATTCCGCTTGGGGCGGTTGCGCCAAAGACTCCAGCAGCAAGAGCAATGCGCGATCGCTATGGTGCAGATTGAAGGACGGTAGTGACACCGGTCCGGTGGTGGTGATGGCGATCGATGCAAGCACGCTTGCGGCCGCGGCCACCCCCACCAGGCCCACTGCGACGCGGGCAAGTCGTCCGGACCAAGAGGAGGCGCCGTCCTCATCGAGCAAATGGTCAAGCGTCATCCCGATCAGCGCCGCCAGTGGCACAAAAGCCGGCAGAATGTAGACCAAGCACTTGCCGGTCGAAAAGGAAAAGAAGCCGAAGATTGCCGCAAACCAGACCCCTGCGAAAACCAAGGCTTCACGCCGCGGCGGGGCCTCGGCCCCGCCGTTCGATCGGACCTGCGTATATCCAAAGGCTAGGGCGGACGGAATAAACAGGCTCCAAGGCAGAAACCCCGTCACAATGTGCGGGATGAAGTAGTAAAAGGGATGCTTGCAGAAGCCCGCACCTCCGATCTCGGTCGGAACGAATCTCTTGAGCAATCCCGTTTCAACCTGCCAGCGCAAGAATTCCGCACCGCCGACGAAGTACGCCGCAACATACCAGGTCAAGCCCGCGATCAAGCTGGCCGAAAAGCACGCAACCACGGCCGGATGCAACAACTCCCTAAAGCGTCCTTGGAAAAACAGCCCGAGCGCGATGGTCAAGGCGGGTAGCAGAATGCCGAGCGGACCTTTGCTTAAAATGGCCAAGAAAATCAGCACTGCGGCGGTCGCATAGGAGAGCAGTGCACGGCGGGACCGCCCCGAGATCGCAGTTTGGAGCACGACGGTCGCCGCGGTTACGAACAAGGCGAGCATCGAATCCATCCGCGGCTGACGGGCGGCATCGGCGAAAAACTGGCCAAACAACAGCGCTGCGGCGGCAAAGAGTCCCGCGCGTGGTGACCACGCTTTAGCAAGCCAGCAATACAGGGTCGCACAGGTAGCCGCGGCGGCGAGCAACGCCGGCACTCGCAGCGCGAGCTCGCTCATTCCGATCCCTTTTGCGAACGCCGCCGCAACCCACCAGTAAAGCGGCGGCACGTGCACGAATACCCCAGGCTCGAAACGCGGCAGGAGGATATGCCCGGCCAGCACGTCGCGTACTGCGCCGGCTTCACACGCGCCGAGTTCGCGCGCCAGCGGCGCGTCCGGCGCGAGCGCGAACAGAAACACGGTGGCGAATCCGAACACGCCAAGCGCGCCGAGGGGCGGCGCATCGAGAAGGGCACCCCGCTCTTTCTGATCGCCGGACATCGGGTGGACGATGGGGCTATGGAACGAGCAAAAGCTTGCCGGTCGATCGCCGCGACTCTAAGAGTCGCATCGCCGCGGCGGCCTCGAAGAGCGGGAACCTCGCGCCGATTGGAATCGCAAGTTTGCCTTCTTTGGCCAGCCGAAAAACCTCATCCACGCAGCGCCGGTGGATCTCGCGCATTGCGTACACCATCGGAACCGCAAACCCGCTGACCTTGAGCGCTTTGCCAAACAGGCTCCGCGGATCGACGCGATCCGGCGGACCACCCGCCTGGCCAAAGGAGATCAGGTGACCAAACGGGGCCAGACAACCCAGTCCTTGGCGGAAGGTCGGTAGGC
>DASXNP010000180.1:0-2902 GCA_036494985.1 Binataceae bacterium (SeqCode) | reverse complement strand
GCTGACCGACTCTTTCTTCCCACGCTCCGAGCCCGAATTGTTGCGCGCCTGATTCGACGATTCGGCCCACGTTCGCTGCGGCCGGTGCTAGCCGCGATGAAGTTACGTGGGCTGTCCGTCTACAGCGCGCCCGCGCCGATTCAGCGCGATCCAGCCCCCTCTGGACACGCAATGCCGACTTCACTGTCGGAAGTCGGCGCCCGCCACCGCAGCAGTCTTGGGGGCAACCTGCGTGCTTCTGTCTTCGGGGTAAACGATGGGTTGGTGTCGAACGCCAGTCTGGTGCTTGGTATTGCAGGCGCTGGTGCATCCAGTGGCTACGTTCTGGTAACCGGCGCTGCTGGGCTGCTGGCTGGCGCCTTATCGATGGCAGCGGGCGAGTACGTCTCGGTGCGGACGCAGCGTGAGATGTACGAATATCAGATTGCGCTCGAACGCGACGAGGTCGCGGAGTACCCCGAAGAGGAAGCCGAGGAACTGGCCCTCATCTACGAGGCACGCGGGGTCAATATAGAGCAAGCCCGAGAGGTGAGCCGCTCACTGCTCTCCCGACCCGAACAAGCGCTCGACGTGCTGGCAAGGGAGGAACTCGGACTGAACCCCGACGACCTGGGATCCCCCTGGCAGGCAGCGGTAACTTCCTTTCTCGCCTTCGGCGGTGGCGCAGTGATCCCCTTGGTGCCGTTTCTCTCCAGAGTGCCGGCGGCCCACGCCCTTACCGCCACGATTACGCTTACGGCCATGGCTTTGTTTGCGGTCGGGATGGCTCTCAGCCTGTTCACCGGCCGACACGCTCTACGCGGCGCCCTCAGGATGGTGCTCATTGGAGGCGGCGCGGGCGCGGTAAGCTTCCTGGTCGGGAAGGCGCTCGGAGTGGCCATTGCCGGCCCCTGAACCTTTTCCCGCAGCGCCAGTCTGTTTTCTTAAGATGATCTTAAGATTTCCCCCTCATCCTGCTTAACCTCTTGAAAACTACGGCTCAATCCCAAGCCAGCCTACTATGAAACGCATCCTTCTGTTCCTGGCCACCAATCTCGCGATCGTCGTCGTCCTGTCGGTCGTTGCCCACCTGCTCGGCATCGACCAGTACCTCGACGCGCGCGGCGGAAGCCTCTACGGCTTGCTGATATTCGCCGCGCTGTTCGGATTCGGCGGCTCACTGATCTCCCTGGCGATCTCGAAGTGGATGGCCAAAAAGGCCATGGGCGTGGAGGTCATCACGCAGCCACGCAATGCGACCGAGAGCTGGCTGATCAACGCCGTTGGAGCGCACGCGAGAAACGCGGGCATCGGGATGCCTGAGGTAGGGATATTCGAATCTCCGGATCCGAACGCGTTTGCGACGGGCGCCAACCGCAACAACGCGCTAGTCGCTGTGAGCACCGGTTTGCTACAGCGAATGAATGAGCGCGAAGTGGACGCGGTGCTCGGGCACGAGATTACCCACGTTGCCAATGGCGACATGGTTACGCTGGCCTTGATTCAGGGCGTGGTGAACACGTTCGTGATCTTCCTGTCGCGCATCATCGGCAACATTGTTGACCGAACCGTCTTCCGCTCTGAAGACGGACGTGGCCCGGCCTACTTCATATCCGTCATCGTGTCGGAGATCGTACTCGGCATCCTCGCCAGCCTGATCGTGCTCTGGTTCTCCCGCTGGCGCGAATTCCGTGCGGATCGTGGCGGTGCTCAGCTCGCTGGCCGAGCCAACATGATCGCCGCCCTGGAAGCGCTGAAGGCCTCACACGAGCCGTTGCCACAGCAGTTCGCCGCGTTCGGTATCGCGGACGGTTCTGTCGCTCGCGGATTTGCGAAGTTGCGGATGAGTCATCCGCCGCTGGAAGAGCGCATCGCCGCCCTGCGGGCGCTCCCAGCAGACATTCGGTAACCCCACCAGCCAACGCAACGTCGGGATGACCGCCCTTACCGACATTCTGGGGGCCGACGGCGTCCTGACCGACGCCGCGGACATTGCCCCTTATCTAACTGACCACCGCCACATGTACCAAGGCCGTGCCCTGGCGGTCGCCGTACCCCACTCTCTCGAGCAGGTCTCTCGCCTGCTCGCCTACTGCAACGAAAACCGAATCGGCGTCGTACCTCACGCCGGCAACACGAGCTACTGCGGAGGCGCCACCCCGGATGAATCGGGGCAACAAATCGTTCTTTCGCTCAGGCGTCTCAACCGCGTCCGCAGTATCGATCCACTGAACTATTCCCTCATCGCCGAAGCCGGCTGCATTCTTGCAGACGTACAACGCGCGGCAGATGACGCCGAACGACTCTTCCCTTTGAGCCTCGGCTCTGAGGGCACTTGTCAGATAGGCGGCAACCTCTCGACCAACGCTGGCGGCACGAGTGTGTTGCGGTACGGGATGATGCGTGACTTGGTCCTCGGCCTCGAAGTTGTGTTGGCGGACGGACGTATCCTCTCGACGCTCGGCGCCTTGCGTAAGGACAACACCGGTTACGACATCAAGTCGCTGTTTCTGGGCGCTGAGGGAACCCTCGGTGTCATCACAGCGGCGGCTCTGAAATTGTTCGCAAAGGTACGCAGCGCCGCGACCGCCTTCGTCGCGGTTCAAAGCGTGCAGGCCGCTGTCGAGCTGCTTGCGCAATTGCGAGAGACCAGTGGCGACCGGGTCAGCTCCTTCGAGTTGATCCCGCGAATTGGCATCGATCTGACCACCCGGCACATTCCGGGTGTCACAGATCCACTCAAACAACGCTACGAGTGGCACGTCCTGTGCGAAATCACTTCTTCCCGCGGCACCGAAAAGCTCGACGATCTGCTGACCGAGTCACTGGCCGCGGCCTTCGAAGCCAACCTGTTACTCGATGCAGCCGTTGCACAGAGCGAGCGCGAACGCGCGGCGTTTTGGAAGATCCGCGAGACAAGTCC
>DASXNP010000179.1:0-9842 GCA_036494985.1 Binataceae bacterium (SeqCode) | reverse complement strand
CCGCAACTTTCTACTGCTCGAAGGTTCCGATCGCGTCGGCGGACGCGTGCGTTCCGATCTGCTCGACGGCTTTCGCCTCGATCATGGCTTCCAGGTGCTCCTCACCGCCTACCCCGAAGTCTGCCGAGTCCTCGATCTGAGTTCGCTGCGCCTGAGTGCCTTTTGGCCCGGTACTATCGTCCGCACCGACCGCGGCTTCGCGCGAATCACCGATCCTTTCCGCAACCCGCTGAGCATGATCGGCGCGCTGCGCTCGCCGATCGGTACGCTCGGAGATAAGCTTCGCCTCGCGCGACTTCGCCGCCGCCTCCGTTCGACGCCGCTAGACGAGATCTGGCGCAGTCCTCAGACGACTACCGCCGACGCGCTGAAGGGTTTTCGATTTTCGCCCGCGATTGTTGATCACCTGTTCCGTCCGCTGCTCGGTGGGGTTTTTCTCGAACCGGCGCTCGAGACTTCGTCGCGGGCGCTCGAATTTGTCATGAAGATGTTGGCGGCGGGAAAGGCGGCGCTTCCTTTTGATGGGATGGGTTCGATTCCCGATCAGATCGCAGCTCGACTGCCGGATGGGTCAATCCGGACGCAATCGCCGGTCGCGTCGCTGGTCGATGGCGGGGTCGAACTCGACAGTGGCGAAAGGATCGATTCGCCCGCCGTGGTCATCGCAACCGAAGGCCCCGAAGCGTCCCGCCTGCTGGGCGAAGAGTCGACTCGCCAATGGAACGCCGTGCGCTGCCTCTATTTCGTTGCCGATAGACCTCCGATTGAAGATCCGCTGCTGGTTCTCAACGGCACCGGACGCGGCCCGATCAACAACCTGTGCGTGCCGAGCCAGATTGCGCCGTCGTACTCGCCCGCCGGCAAATCACTGATCTCCGTATCGGTGCTGGGCGCGGGCCAGTCCGGCGACCGCAACCTGCTGGCCCTGGTCCGCGAACAACTCGGCCAGTGGTTTGGGGAAGCCGCGGCTGAATGGCGTCATCTGCGCACCTACACGATTAGCAACGCCCTACCCTCGCAAAGCGTCGCTGACCTCGAGCCCGTCATCCGCTCTACCCGTCTGCGATGCGGCTTATACCTATGCGGTGACCATCGCGACAGCGTGTCGATTCAAGGCGCGATGGACTCCGGTCGCCGCGCCGCCGAATCCCTGCTTCGCGATTTCCCCGCCTGATCGCGATCCTCACCGCTTCAGCGGTCCGAAGTCCTTCCTATCCGCCGCCTCGTATATATCAACCGTGTCTTTCCGTCTGACCATTCGCTTGCCCAGGCGCGGAAAATCAGCCACCTCCAGTTCCCGCGACTCACCCCCCATCAGGTAAACCAAGTCTTGCGCGAACGGATTGCGCAGATGATGGGCCACCGAAGGGGTCGGAAACCCCATGAAGTCGCCGGCACCGACTTCGAATTCGTGGTCGTCGATTTCGGCGATCCCGCGGCCCGCGATGATGTACAACCATTCCTCTTCCAAATGGTGCATATGATAGACGAACGATTCCTGCCCCGGGGGAATCCGCGCTAGGCTGACGCCAGTCCGCTGCAAGCCGGTCATCAATCCCAACCGCGCCGCGATGAGGCACGAGTTCGGGTTCCATGGATGCGAAAACTGTGCTTGCGCCGCGCGAATATCCGAAGCCCTGACTAGATTCGGCTTGGGTTCATTTGCCACATCGAATCCTCCCGAAATTTGAACGACGGCATTGACCTCGCAAGCGGTCCTTCCAGACTCAGCAGGCGTCGCTTAGGGCTGCTTTGACCTCACATCTTGCTGTATCCGGTGGCTCCCGCATCCACTCCGTGGCCGCGCGCCTCTTTGAGCAACCCGTATTCTTTCAGGAACAACTGGCTGTAGGTTACCAATCCGGTGACCTTGTGGATCGGCTCGGTTGCCAGCAACAAAATCGCTTGCGCCAGATAGTCCGTCGGCTCCGCCGAAGGATCGTCCATCCCGGTAACCAAATGATGGTGAACCGTACCCGGAGTAGGGACGACCAGGGAGGGAGAGATGCATGATACCGAAACGCCGTACTCATAAACCTCCTCGGCCAAGCCCTGCGTGAACCGCTCCAGCGCCGCTTTTTCTGCGCCGTAGCACGTCCCGCCATTCGGCGTCGGGTTCGGATATGGTCCGCGGCCTGGTCCGATCGCCGCCCCCGACGACAGGTTTACGATCGCACCCGACCGGCGCGGGATCATATCCTCAAGCACCAGCTTGCTTAAGATGAACGGCGCATCGAGATTGACCGCGAACGAACGCATCCATCGCCTGACCGGGTAGTCCTTGATCGGAATGAAATAGGTGAGCGCCGCATTGTTCACCAGTACATCAATCGGCCCGTAGATCCGGCGGGTCTCTTTCACCAGCTTCTCGCAGTCCGCTTCGGACGAAACATCGCAGGTCACCGGCGATGCTTCGCCGCCCGCGCGCCTGATTCCGGCAATCGTCGTCTCCAGCGACCCTTCTAGCGGATGCTCGCCTTCCTTCACCGTCCGCGCGCTGCACACGACCTTGGCGCCCTCTTGCGCGAACAGCTCCGCGATCGCTTTGCCGATCCCGCGGCTGGACCCTGTCACGATCGCTACCTTGCCGTTCATTTTGCCCATTTCCAAAATTCCTCCGGCGCAGCCCGCCGATCTCGCGCGGCGGCGTGCTCGCCCTCCATTTACTCTCAGCCGCGCGGACTCTTTTCAATCGTCCGCGCTCCGGCTTGCCGCGCGCTCAAAGAATGCTTGCCCAGGGACTCCAGCATTTTGCGAGTCCACGAAAGCGGCCATCTCATGTGGTTCCACGCGCCCAGGTTCGCGCCCAGTGGATCGCCCTTAAGCCCGGTCGATCCATTCGGATCGGAGCCGCAAAGCTGGTAGCATCGGTCGGTCTCAAATCCGAAGCTGTCCAGCAAGAGGTCCTCGACGCTCACCCCCGCCAACCGCAATTGCTCCGCCATCCGCTCGCCGTTCGGGCACAGTCCGCCGATATCGCACTGATTGTGGACATCCATTAGCGCGACCCTGGGGTTAAACAGCTGCGCTTGAGCATTGCTCGTCGGCCTGCCCGAAACCGGCCTTTGTTGGCATGGATCGATGAAGGCTGCGAACGGGTCCGGTGCGGAGTATACGGCCGCCGCGGCGATCCCCGGCCGGTTGAGCGCGTACAGAATTCCCATCGCGGCGCCGTTGGACCAGCCCGTCACATAGATCCGATCCGTATCGATTTTTCCGCTCGCAACCTCGTCGGCGATAAACCTATCGATCGCCGCCGCGTCCACATTCTCGGGGTAAGTCGCGCCGCCGCTGGTCACGTCGCCCGCCGGATTCAATTGCCGGTACCAGTTGTCCCAGCCGTAACCCGTGTCGTCAGGAAAGGCGTAAAAGTGCGAGGTCTTGCGGCCTTGCGGAACAAGCACAACATATCCTGGCGCCCCATCGCCGCTGACACTCGCGTCGTTCTGCAGCGCGATCAGATTGGTCGCCAACACGATTCCCGCCGACGCCAAGGAGGGATGTACAAAGACCACCATCGGCCATTTCGATCGCACGCTTGCGTCCCCCTTGGCCGCGGCGCCGAAAGCCTTGGGCTCGTATACGCACGCGTAGCGCGGATTTCCGTCGCCGTCGTTCCAGGGACCCATCAACTTCGCGCCCAGACACCACGGCTTCGGAGCCTCGATAAAGCGCGCCGGCGAATTCCCAAACGGGCCGCACCCCTTCACCGCGCCCGCCGGATCCGCGCCGCCGGCGATGCCTATCCATCCCGCCAGAATTGTCGCCGCCGCCGAGCTCGCCGCCCTTCCTTTTCGCTGCGCATTCACCGCGCCAGACTCACGTCGAGCGCAAACCCCAACGGCTGTGCGCCGCACGGATCTCGCAATTGTTCGCGTTTTGGCACCACCACCGCCTTCTCTGCTCCATGATTCACACCGCCGTCGGAGTCCACAAGGATGACCGAAACCGCGTTCACGAGCCTACCGGTTCTGTGGCAGCTCGAGGAGACACATTTGACCTCGACTGCGCGCTCGCGAATCATCGGCTTGGAAAGCGCCGGCGAGTTTCTCCTATCCAGCCCCGTCACGACCATCGAGTGATGGCGACCCTCCACCTGGCGCTCGCGCTCCATCTGCACGCTCGCTAATCTCACTGAGCCATGGCTATCTACGATCGCATCGGGGTCGACTACGATGCGACCCGCCGCGCGGACCCATACATAGTTTCACGGCTGCTGCACCATCTGAGTTCGCCCTCCGGTCGATACTGTCTCGATCTCGCCTGTGGCACGGGCAATTACACCGCCGCCCTCGCCGCGACCGGCACTCGCCTGATTGCGATCGATCAATCCTCGGTGATGCTTGCAGCGGCGCGCGAAAAGTCGCCGACCGTAACTTGGATGCGCGCCAACGCCGACTCGCTGCCGTTCGCCGCCGCCTCCTTCGACGCCGCGATGTCGACACTTGCTCATCATCATTTCCCGGACATCGACGCGGCCTTCGCTGAAGTCTTCCGGGTGCTCAAACCCGCCGGCCGCTTTGTGATCTTCACCTTCACGCCCGAGCAGATGCGCGGCTATTGGATGAACGAATATTTCCCCACCATCTGCGGACGCGCGATCGATCAAGCAAGCCGCCTCGATACTCCAAACCGCCTCGCGCGCGCGGGTTTTCGCGAGATCGGGTCCGAGCCCTACGATGTTCGTCCCGATCTTCAGGATTTTTTTATGTACTCCGGCAAGCACCAACCTGCCCGCTATCTCGATCCCACCATCCGCGCCGGCATCTCTGGCTTCGCAGTCAATCCCGACGACCCCGAAATCGCCTCCGGATGTGCCCGGCTCGCCGATGACATCAAAACCGGCCGCTTTGAGGCGGTCGCCAGCCGTTATCGCAGCCACCTGGGCGATTATGTGTTCTTCGCCGCTTGCCGGCCCTGATTCAGGCACCACAGTGAGATCCGCGGCGGCGAGCGCGTCGCGCCGGCTTCCCGCCACCCGCCTAGCTCCTAGGCTGCTTCTCCCTGCTCCCTTCTCTTCCTAGTCGGGGAATCGGTTTTCACTGCCATGGTCCGCCTTTCCACCACTTCCCGCATTCCCGACCATTTTCGTGCATAGTGGTGCGCCCAACGGGCGCCTGTGGTCTGTTTCCTTAGCTTTTACCTTTCAAATCCTGACCTGATAACATCCAATCGGATACTGCTTTCGCCGCCCTTGAACGAATGTTTAACTATCGCGCCTCATTTTGGTCCGCGCCGGTCTTCGCCGGTCTTGGCCTGATCGTCGCCCTCGCCGGATGCTCTCGAGGCGAAGGTGCATCCGATGTGATGCGCAACCTCGATGCGGTCCCGGTCACCATCGCGACCGCCACACAGCAGACCGTCCCCAGCGTCATCCATGCCATCGGCGCCGTTCAGCCCTATTCGACGGTAGCCGTCAAGGCCCAGGTGGAGGGCGAACTGACCGATGTCCACTTTAAGGAAGGGCAGGAGGTCAAGCAGGGCGATCTCCTCTTCACGATCGATCCGCGACCGTTCGAAGCGCAAGTCGCCCAGGCCGAGGCCAATCTTGCGCGGGATGTAGCGAAACAGGAACAGGCCGCCGCCGAAGAGCATCGGTATTCCTTCATGGCGACCGCGGGCATCGGCTCGAAGGAACGCGACGAGCAGGCTCATGCGGATGCGGAGGTCGCCCGCGCCAGCGTCCGCGCCGATGAGGCCGCACTGCGAACGGCGAAGCTCAACCTCGATTACAGCTCGATTCACTCGCCGATCGATGGCCGGACCGGTAACTTGGTCATCAAGCGCGGCAACCTAATCAAGGCCCACGACGACACCGCTTTGATCACTATTAACCAGGTTCATCCGATCTACGTGGACTTCTCGATTCCCGAACGCTACCTTGAGGAACTGCGCACCCAGATGGCTCGCGGCACCCTTTCGGTTCGCGCCTCCGCTCCTCATCAGGAGGGCAGGCCTGAGCTCGGCGCGCTGACCTTCGTAGATAACACCGTCGATCGCACCACCGGCACTATCGATCTCAAGGCTACCTTCGACAACCAATCCGGACGGCTATGGCCAGGGCAGTTCGTCGACGTCACGCTGACCGTAGCCGAGCACCCCAATGCGATCCTCATTCCGACCCAAGCCGTCCAGACCGGGCAGCACGGGCAATTCGTGTTCGTAGTCGCCCCCGACAATTCCGTCGAGCCCCGCCCGGTTACCACCGGAGAATCGCTCGACGGCCGTACCATCATCCAGTCCGGCATCGCCCGCGGCGAGACGGTCGTAACCGACGGTCAGCTGCGGCTAACTCCCGGCTCAAAGATCACCGTCAAGCCACCGGTTGACTCCGACCAGCAGTCGGCTACCTGATGGTCGGAAAAGCATCGGCTGGGTTAGCGGCAAAAGAATGAGTATCGCCGAAGGTTTCATCCGACGCCCCGTGATGACCACGCTCATCTCGGTCGCGATTGTAATCTTCGGAATGATGGCCTACCGCTACCTGCCGGTCTCGGATCTCCCCAACGTCGATTTTCCCACGATTCAGGTAAGTGCCACGCTCCCCGGTGCCAGCCCCGACACGATGGCGTCGGCGATTGCAACTCCGCTCGAGCGCGAGTTCTCCACCATCTCCGGGCTCGACTCGATGTCCTCCAACAGCGTTCAGGGCAGCACCTCGGTCTCTTTGCAGTTCGATCTTTCGCGCAACATCGATGCCGCCGCGCAGGACATTCAGGCCGCGATCGCCAAGGCCCAGAGCCAGCTCCCGCTCGGGATGCCTTCGCCCCCCTCGTATCAGAAGGTCAATCCCGCCGATCAGCCGATCATGTATCTTTCGCTGCGCTCCGCGACCCTGCCGCTGTCGAAAGTCGACGAGTACGCGGAGACTTTTCTTGCCAAACGCATCTCGATGGTTTCCGGGGTCGCTCAAGTCGAAATCTACGGGGCGCAGAAGTACGCGGTGCGGATTCAGCTCGACCCGATGGCGCTTTCGTACCGCGGCCTGGGCATCGATGAAGTCTCGACCGCGGTGCAGACCGCGAACGTGAACCTTCCCACCGGCACCCTCTACGGCAAGCATCAGGCTTTCACGGTCCAGGCCAACGGGCAACTCACCAATGCCAATGCCTACCGGCCGCTGATCGTCGCCTATCGCAACGGCTCGCCCGTGCGCTTGGCGGATCTCGGCCGCGTCCTCGACTCCGTCGAAAATGATAAAACCGCCAGCTGGTACGGAGATACTCCCTCGATCGTGCTTGCGGTCCGCCGTCAGCCCGGCACCAACACGGTTGCGGTCGCCGACAATGTCCGCAAACTGATCGAATCGATTCGCGACGAACTCCCCGCCTCGATCGAATTGTCGACCTTCAGCGACCGCTCGGTTCCGATTCGTGAGTCCGTCGCCGACGTACAGTTCACCCTGTTGCTGACCATCGCGCTGGTCATAATGGTCATCTTCCTCTTTTTGCGTAACCTCTCCGCCACCGCTATCCCCTCGCTGGCGGTCCCGTTGTCGATCGTCGGCACCTTTGCCGTGATGTGGGTGCTGGGCTACTCGCTCGACAACCTCTCCCTGATGGCGATCACGCTCTCGGTCGGCTTCGTCGTCGACGACGCTATTGTGATGCTCGAAAACATCGTCCGCCACATGGAGATGGGCAAGCCCGCGATGCAGGCCGCGCTCGACGGATCGTCCGAAATCGGTTTCACGATTCTCTCGATGACCCTCTCGTTGGTTGCGGTCTTCATTCCGGTGCTCTTCATGGGCGGAATCGTGGGCCGACTGCTCCACGAGTTCGCGATCACGATCGGCGTCGCGATTCTCGTCTCGGGGTTTGTCTCTCTCTCGCTGACTCCAATGCTTTGTTCGCGCTTCCTCACTCCGCCCAAGGAGTCCCATCACGGCGCGATTTATGCGGCCACCGATCATATCTTTGACGCGATGCTCGACTTCTATCGGCGTTCGCTTAACGCCGTGATGCGCCATCGGCTCGCCACGATGGTGGTGTCCAGTGTGATGCTGCTGGCCACCATCTGGCTGTTCAACTTGGTCCCCAAGGGCTTCATTCCGCCCGCCGATACCGGCAACGTCATCGTCTTCACCGAGGCCGCGCAGGGCATCTCATTTGACTCGATGGTCAATCATCAGCGCGCGCTCGCGCATATCGCGATGCAGGATCCCAACGTCGATAATTTCTACTCCGGGGTCGGTTCTTCAGGTCCCAGCGGCGGCGCGAACTCGGGCATCCTGTTCATGCACCTCAAACCCCGCTCACAGCGCAAGCTCACCGCCGACCAGGTCCTGGGTGAACTCGGCCCGAAGCTCTCGGTAGTCCCCGGAATTCGCGTTTTTCTGATGAACCCGCCGCCCATCCGCATCGGCGCGCAGTACACCAAAGCCCTCTACCAGTTCGTCCTCCAGTCTCCCAATATCGAGGAACTCTATAAGTACGCGACCATACTCGAAGAGAAAATGCGCAAGGTCACCGGACTGCGCTACGTGACCAGCGATCTCCAGATCAAAAACCCCCAAGCCAACGTCGTGATCGATCGCGACAAGGCCGACACGCTCGGGGTCTCCGCCGGTGCCGTCGAGGACGCGCTGGACAACGCCTATTCCTCTCGCCAGATATCGACGATCTATGCCCCTAACGATGAATACAAAGTAGAGCTGGAACTGTTGCCGGAATATCAGGCTGACCCCTCTATCCTTTCGTTGCTCTATGTGCGCTCGAATTCCGGAAAGTTGATTCCGATCGAAACGCTCGCCAAAATCACCCGCAACCTGGGCCCGCTTTCGGTCAACCACTTCGGCCAGTTGCCGTCGGTCACCATCTCCTTCGACCTCAATCCCGGCGTCGCGCTTGGCACCGCGATCAATCAGGTCAAGAAGATCGCCGCTGCTACCCTACCCGATTCGATCAGCACCAGCTTCCAGGGTTCTGCCCAAGCCTTTCAGTCTTCGTTCGCCGGCCTTGGATTGCTCCTGTTGCTGGCGATCGCCGTTATCTACCTAGTGTTGGGAATTCTCTACGAATCATTTATTCATCCGATCACGATCCTGTCTGGCCTGCCGTCGGCTGGTTTTGGTGCGCTGCTTACCCTACTCATTTTCAAGATGGAATTGGATCTGTTTGCGTTCGTCGGGATCATCATGTTGGTCGGCTTGGTCAAGAAAAACGCGATTATGATGATCGACTTCGCCCTCGACGCGCAGCGTACCGAGGGCTATGGCGCAACCGACGCGATTCTTGAGGGATGCTTCGTGCGCTTCCGCCCAATAATGATGACCACTATGGCCGCCTTCATGGGCGTCATGCCTATCGCCGTCGGCTGGGGCTCTGGCGGCGAGTCCCGCCGTCCGCTCGGCATGGCGGTAGTCGGCGGGCTGGTGGTCTCACAACTCCTGACCCTCTACATTACCCCGGTGGTGTACACTTACATGGATTCCTTCCACGAATGGCTCCTGTCCCTACGGTCAAGGCGCCAGCTTGAGCAAAGGGCTGACCAAGTCGAAGTACGGCCGCGAGGCGATTTACCCCTGCCGCCCTCATCTTCCATCGACGCCCCCCGCGCGGCCAGATCGCGGACCGATCTCTGACCCTACGCACCCGCACCGAGAGTACGGGGAACTACTCCCCCAGACTGGACTCTCAACTCGATATGAACCGTCCATGGCGCCAAACGAACCCCCGTAGCGGCTCACCTCCGTCAACCGAGTATTGACTGGCGCCGCCCAACTGACACCTTATGCGGTGGACACCGTCGGCCCCGTGCGCCGCTGTCGGTCGCCGCGCCGAAGGCGGCCTTCAAGCGGCGCGAACCTTCGGATCGCGCGTGAAACCATGATCGCGTCGAGC
>DASXNP010000178.1:0-3476 GCA_036494985.1 Binataceae bacterium (SeqCode) | reverse complement strand
CCATTGTCGAGCGCACGTCCCAGGTGAATTCGGAGCTGCTCGGGCCGATATGTAGCGACTAACGCCGCAACCGTGATCAGGCTCCGGTCGCGCTTGGAAAGGTTGGGCCGCTCCCACACATCGCCGAAGAGTACGTTTTCGGTAAGCTCGACGAGTTTGGGAACCACCGAACGAATCCGATCGCGAGGATTTTCCTGCTGCGACTTTTGAGCGTCCATATCCTTCTCCTTGATCGCGGTTTTAGGTTTCGATCGTTGGCAAGTTCCATGTCCAGTCCGACAGCGAGGCCCTGCCGCTCCGCTGATAGCGCCAGAAAGAACGATCGTCGCCAAGCTGGTTCACAACTGCGTCGCGTATCGATCTGCTCGATGATTTTCCTTAACTCACGCGTAAGCGGTTTCGCGCCAGAGCTCGGCGCTATGGTTCCTGCGGCCAGGGCTCGGGTCCGAGACATCGCATCACTAAACGCTCAGAACAGATGCCGCCAACTCAACACCTCGCCGACCTGCGCCATGTAGGTCTTTAAAACTTGCGCCGGAGAGTTCATGGGAGATATATCGCCACCTCGCCCTCGGTCCTTTGCAGCGTCCTCGCAAGCGCCAACGCGACCGCACCCATACGCTGTGGCGGCTGCGAATTCTTCGATGAGCACTGGGTCGTGCTGGTGCACCGCAACCCCACCGGAAGGCACGGACTCGCCGACCTGGACCTTGACCCGGGGTGCCGACCGCCCGCCAACTTGCGCGCTAGGCGACCTTGGGATTCGATTGGCCCCCGTCGATTGTAAGTACCGCACCGGTCGTGAAGCTTGCGCCGGGGCTGGCGAAGTAGAGAGCGGCGGCCACGATCTCATCGGGTTCGCCCGCCCTTCCGCAGGCGTAGTTCTGACGTGCTCGGCTACTGAATTCCTCGGTGCGGGACCATCCCTTGCTGATGTCGGTGTGGAACGGTCCTGCCATGATGCAGTTGACCCGTACCTTGGGTCCGTACTCGTTTGCGAAAGCGACGGTGAGCGCGTTGAGCCCTGCCTTTGCAGCCGAATAAGGCGCGGTCGTTGAAGAAGGGCGGATCGCGCCAATCGAGGAGACGTTGATGATTGCGCCGCCATCGCCCATCGCCATCCGCGAGCCGAAGAGCGCGGAAAGGCGAAACGGTCCCTTGAGGTTGACGCCGACGACCTTGTCGAAGAGGTCCTCGGTGTGTTCCGCCAGCGAAGGATAAAGCGGCGAGAGGCCCGCGTTATTGATAAGCACGTCGCATCGCTTCCAGCGCGCGTAGACTTCCTCGAAGAGGCGGTTGCAATCTGCCCATTTCCCAACGTGAACCGCGTGAGCAGACGCGTCGCGGCCGAGCGCGCGAATCTCCCTGACCGCGGCTTCGCACGAATCGAGCTTGCGGCTGGCGATCGCGAGATTGGCGCCGGCCGCCGCGAACCCAAGTGCCATCGCATGGCCGAGTCCGCGGCTCCCGCCGGTGATTGCAACCACCTGGTCGGTGAAGTCGTAATTCGACGCTACGCTCATGATTGAGCGCGAACCTCGCTTTCAATCAGCCGCGCGTATTTCTTGCGCGCCGCTTCCTGCAGCTTGGGAAGATGAGTCGTCGGAAAAAGATCCGCGGTGCCCTTGTACTCGCGTAGGATTTGCCGGGCGAGCGTGATCTTGTGAACCTCGGTCGGCCCGTCCGCGAGTCCCATATGAAAGCTCTGGATTACCTGCTCGACGAAGGGCATCTCATCGGTCGCGCCGAGTGAACCGTGCAGATGAAGCGCGCGTGCCGCGACATCATGAAAGACTTTCGGCATCACCGCTTTGATCGCCGCGATGTCTTTGCGGACTTTGAGATAGTCCTTGGACCGGTCTATTTTCCAAGCGGTGCGCAGCACCAGCAGACGGAACTGCTCGATCTCGATCCACGAGTCGGCGATCTTCTCCTGCACCATCTGCTTATCGGCGAGGAGTGAGCCTTGGGTGGTGCGCGAAAGGACGCGCTCGCACATCAGATCGAATGACTTGCGCACCTGACCCACGGTGCGCATCGCGTGATGGATGCGGCCGCCGCCCAAGCGCGTTTGGGCGACGACAAAAGCGCCGCCGCGAGGCCCGAGCATGTGATCCTTCGGCACGTGTACATCTTCATACTGAATGTAGGCGTGGCTTCCCTCGCCCTCGTGCGTTCCGACCCCCATGTTGCGCAGAATCTTCACCCCCGGGGTTTCGATCGGAACGATGAACATCGACATGCGCTTGTATTCCGGCGCAGCCGGGTCGGTGACGGCCATCACGATCAAAAATGAAGCCAGATGTGCATTGGATGAAAACCATTTCTGGCCGTTGATCACCCAGTCGTCTCCCTTGAGCTCGGCCTTGGTTGTGAAGACCTTAGGGTCCGCGCCCCCTTGCGGCTCGGTCATCGAGAAGGCAGATACGATCTCATTGTCGAGCAGGGGCTGCAGAAAGCGCTTTTTCTGCTCGGCGCTTCCATAGTGTGCAAGGATTTCGGCATTGCCGGAATCGGGCGCCTGGCATCCAAAGACGATCGGAGCGAAGCGAGAGCGGCCGAGAATCTCGTTCATCAAGCCGAGTTTCAGCTGCCCATAGCCGGGTCCGCCGAGATCGGGCCCGAGATGGCACGCCCAAAGCTTGTGCTTTTTCACCTCGGCCTGCAGTGGGCGAACCAGCGCGTTGCGTTTCTGATTGCGTACGTCGTAGGGATGGCCGAGAACGTAGTCGAGCGGCTCGACTTCTTCGCGCACAAACTTGTCGATCCAGTCGAGTTCCTTCTGGAACTCGGGTTCGGTTTCAAAATCCCAACTCACTATCGTTTTCCTCCGTTAAATTGTTTTGCGCATCGGACCGCGCGCCTGCTTATGCATCGAGAAGGCGGAAGCGAATCCCGCAGACCAGCACGAGGTCGTCGGAGACCCGGCGTCCACGCCGTTCGGCACTAGCGATCAGGCGCTGGCGATCGGCGACGATCAGATCGATTCCGCCCAGGCCCTCGCCGCGCCCGTCACTATCCTTCACGAAGCGGATCGAGGCGTTTTCGAGGCGCAGGCTTGGATGGCCAACCGCGTCCGGCCTAAGCGGCAAGTCGAGGATGCTGCTCCATCGCGAGGCCAGCTCATCCGGTTCGGGCGATTGAATTTCTGCAGCGGCAAGCGCGCGGACCACGTCGGTACGGACGGCCGACTTCCAGTTGCGGCCTGCGGGATGCCATGGCCCGTTGATGTCTTCGCCGCCGACCTGCACGTCGATTTCGAGAAATGAGCCGCCGGTATCACGCGGATGGAGCTGCATGATCTTGTATTCGGGCTCATCCTGTTCCACCACTTTGCGGATGCCGAGCTCGCCGACGCGCTTCTTGCGCGGCGCATGATCGTCGCATTGGAGGATCACCATGTAGCCGCCGTCACCGTTGCGGCGATCGAGATAGCGGCCCCCCGCGGTTCCGTCTTGAATCGGTGAGACGACTTC
>DASXNP010000177.1:0-13490 GCA_036494985.1 Binataceae bacterium (SeqCode) | reverse complement strand
TCATTTTCAAGCCGATACGCGCCAGTGTTTTGCAGACGGCCCTGCGCCACGGGATTCTAGTCTCGCCCCGAACCAATGAAGTACCGTATGGAACTATTGTTCAAGACGCGCTTTCCTATTTAGAGAGTGTCATCGCAACCGAGATCGCCGGAGTGGCAAAAACGTAGCTTCATTTACCATCCACGACCAGCGCACAACGCAACTTCGCCGCGTTGGTCCAAAGCATCAAAGCTTGCCTTATAGAATCACCCGCACGATCGAACTCGCGACCGCGCATTTGGACTTGCGGCACGAGAATTGGATTTCAAACCCCTCGGGCGAGTTATTGAGCGAGTTCGCGGGCTCAGGATGCTGCACAGCGCTGCGTTTTAGGACTGTCGCCAGGTGCCAATACGCTGGCGGTCGCCAAAACCCGATGCTTGTTCAACTATCTTTCCGCTAGCGATTCAGGATAGCTCGGTAAGATCGAGCCGGGTGGGGTGACCATGAACGAGAAGGTGCCGCGCGTGGTGATCATCGGCGGTGGATTTGGCGGAATCGCCGCTGCGCGAGCCCTCAAACGCGCGCCGATTGACCTTACCCTAATCGACCGGCGCAATCATCATCTGTTCCAACCGTTGCTCTATCAGGTTGCAAGTGCGGCGCTAAATCCCAGCGACATTGCCTCGCCGATACGGCGGATACTGCGCAAGCAGCGCAACGCCAGCGTGATCCTGGGCGAAGCAATAGCAGTCGACACCCGCAACAAACTCGTCAAACTGGCTGATGGTGAAGTGGCTTATGATTTTCTGATTGTGGCAACTGGCGCCACCCATTCGTACTTCGGCCATGATGAATGGATCGGGCCGGCGCCGGCCCTAAAGACCCTCGAAGATGCCGTCGAGATTCGCCGCCGCGTGCTGGTCGCCTACGAAGCGGCGGAACGCGCCGAGGAGGCGAGCGAGGTTGCCAACTGGTTGACGTTCGTAATCGTCGGCGCGGGACCGACCGGCGTGGAGATGGCGGGAGCGCTGGCCGAGATTTCGCGGTACGTGCTCGCGCGCGATTTTCGCAAAATAGAGCCTAGGCGCGCGCGAATAATTCTAATCGAAGCGGGTGCCCGAGTGTTGCCTGCGATGTCGCCCGAGTCGTCGCTGAGCGCCCAGCGGCAGCTGGAGCGGTTGGGAGTGGAAGTCATCACAGGTTCGGCGGTAACTGCTATCGACGACCGCTCCGTCACTCGTGACGGAGCGCTTATCCAGACGCGGACTGTAATCTGGGCCGCGGGCGTGGCGGCGTCCGAGCTCGGACGGACGCTCGGCGTGAAACTGGACCGAGCCGGGCGGGTGGTAGTGGGGCAGGACTTAGCGGTCGAGGGGCTAGAGGGTGTGTTTGTGATCGGTGACCTCGCGTCGATCCGATCCGGCGGCCAGCAGGTCCCCGGGCTCTCGCCCGCGGCGATGCAGGAAGGACGCCATGCGGCAAGCAATATCATCCGGAAGATTCGTGGCGAGCCTATGCTGGCCTTTCGCTACCGCGACAAGGGCACGCTAGCGACGATTGGAAAGGCGGCCGCCGTCGGCGACATCGGCCGGCTGCGCGTCAGTGGATTGATCGCATGGCTCATCTGGCTGTTCGTGCACATTTTCTTTCTGATCGGGTTTCGCAATCGCTTCCTGGTGATCAGCGAATGGGCCTGGATGTATTGGCGCAGTGATCGCGGTGCACGGCTGATCACCGGCGATGTCGAGCCGCTGCTAGAGAGGGGCAAGAAGCGCGCGAGCCGGAGCGCGTCGTGTGATAGTCAGGAAGGAAAAAGGTGATCAAAGGACTTTAACCGACTCTCTCAGAAGGCGGACCCGCCCGTCAGCGCGAGCGACCGCCTCGTCAGGTTCAAATCCATCGAGCGCATGAGCGACCCGCGACGGCCAGTCCCTGCCACTGCGTGGCCGCTTCTTCGAGAATCTTTCGGCGACGGCAAAGTTTCCCTTCGCTGGTCTGAGATTTGTTGTTGCGCGGCTGGAGACCCTTTCGCAACAATGCTTCAAACCGGCGAACCGCGCTCCCTACATCGAGAAGTAGAATTAACCTCGTCGTTTCTTGAGGGCTTCGAGCTCGTCAAGCGTACGCGGCCAGTCCTCGCGCAGCAGCCGGGACAAAGCGCGGTCGGCGAGCAGGCGGCCGCCGGTCTGGCAATGCGCACAATAGTTGGTCTCGTTACTGGCGTAGCGAATCCGTTGAACCTTGGCGCCGCAGCGCGGGCAAGGCTGGCCGTAGCGACCGTGGACCGCCATTCCTGGCCGAAAAGCGGTCACCTTCTCGGGAAATGCCCCGGCCGATTCAGCTCGCAGGCGAGCGGTCCACTGGACCAGCGTGGTACGCGTGGACTCATAGAGCCGCTCAACTTCTTGCTCAGTAAGCTTCTGCGTCATGGCGATAGGTGAGAGCCGGGCGCAATGCAGAATTTCGTCGGAATACGCGTTGCCGATTCCGCCGAAAATGTGCGGGTCGGTGAGCGAGCGTTTCAGCGTATGATTAGCTGAACGCAGCGCCGCGGTGAAAGCGGCAAGGCTGGTATCGAGCGGTTCGATACCGCCCGCGCTCAGCTCTTGCAACCCGGCTTCGCCTTGGACCAAGTGAAGCGAGGCGCGGTGCTGCGTGCCCGCCTCCGTAAGCCACAGCCAGCCATTGTCGAATTCGAACACCGCCAGCAAGTTTCTGCTTCCCAGTTTGGGAGCGGAGGTGCTCCAATGCAGCCGGCCTGCAATTTTGAGGTGCAGCACGAGCCACCAGTTGCCTTCGACCCCGATCGCGATCTGCTTGCCCAAGCGCCCAACATCGAGGACCATGCCGCCCTGCGCAGCGCTCAGGGGATGGTGGGCGGAGCGCAACAGAAATGGAGACTTGACCAGGGCGTGGATCAGCTGGTGGCCGATGACGCGCGTTTGCAGCGCTTCCACGTATACCGTGACATCGGGCAGTTCCGGCATATAAGAGTTCGTTCAAGCCAGAGCTAGGGTCGGCTCCGCCTGTGTTAGATTTACCTCGAATCACAGCCAAAGAGGACGCACATGAACTACTTTCTCGCCAAAACCGACCCGGAGACTTACTCCATAGACGATTTCGAGCGCGAAGGACGCACCGCCTGGGATGGCGTGACCAATCCGCAAGCGGTTGGCAACATCCGCGCGATGCGGCCAGGCGACCGGGTGTTTATCTATCACAGTGGCGGCATCTCCAGTGTAGTCGGAATCAGCGTGGTGCGATCGCAGCCGCGAGATGACCCGAAGAATCCGAGGTCGGCAGTGGTCGATTTGGAGTTCGCGGGGCGCCTCGAGCCACCCGTAACGCTGGCAGAGATCAAGCTGTCCAAGGAATTCGACGACTGGGCGTTGGTGCGGCAGGGGCGTCTCTCGACGATGTTGGCACCGGCGAAATTCGCGGCGTGGATGCGCAAGCGGTATCCGAAGGCCAAGATTTAGGCGGTGCTCCCGGCTTCAGTCGGTTCGCAGCGGTGAGTCCCAAGCGTTCTTTACACAATTTGAGAAGCCTCGATAACCCAACGCGACATGCTAACACAGCCGAAGTAGATCATTTTGTATGACCATCAGCTCGCTGCGTTTGAGTGTTCGCGCCCGCTTAGACGGTTGCGAAATCATCGATGAATCGAACCAGCGCTAATCCTGCTTCTATTTCACTCAGATCTGAGCCGCGGCAGTTGGCAAGGACGGTCGATTGAATCCTCCGGTCTCAACGCCGTGTGCTGCACGCAGGGAAGAGCCTGAGGCATCGTCTCGCCCGGCCGGCTGCGGCGATCCCGTTTTCAGGCGACAAACACCTCGCGCGCGTGGTTCGTATCGCAGTACTCGCGCACTTGTGCGATCCGGTCTCCTTTGAAGTGTAGATAGAAGTGATACAGATTCGAATATTTCCGTCCATTCGCAGCAACCGTGTCCGATTCGCCCTGCACGGAAACATGATCTCCCTCGCTGAAGATCGTGCCGAACTTCATGTTGACCCCCTTCGGCATCATGGCCTTCAAGCCTTTGGCGAAACCGTTGAGAGCGTCCTTTCCCTTTATCGGCGGAAAGCCTTGCATCCGGGTCATCAGTCGCCATTCGAAGTCGTCCGTGACCATCATCTGAAGCTTGGTCGGGTCCGGATTCTCAAGCATCGAGAGAAACTGGACCGCCTTTTCCTTTTGTTCCGCCGTTGTCATTTGAGCCTCCTCGATTCGATCATAGTTATAGCTAGTCAAACCTTCGGGATCGCGCAAACTCGACCTAATGCCAGGCACACTCACGTTCGCCGTGCCAGACAATGCTGGGCTGCGATCTGAACGCGCCGCTATGGAATTGCCCGCGGCAATCCCATCGGGCCGCCCTCATGAAGACACCTGGAGTCGGCCGGACCGACCTCGAGAGAGCTTGAAAGGCCCGCGTAAACGCGGTTAGCCAGTCGGTTGATAGCTAACAGTAGCGCACGGCGATGGGCTCCCAACCGACTAGGCGTACAGCCATGCCTGAGCAACGGCTTTGAGAAGGCCAAGGCGCCGGCTGATGCGGGATGAGCGACCTGATGCCGAGCGCCCCTTAGTCGGGCGCAAGATACCGATCGAAGGATGCGGAGGGTATACTTGACGGCACAGTTCGTTCAAACGCTCGATAAGGTTGTAGGTGACTACGAGCAAATGAGAGATCCGCTTGAGATCAAGTTCTACTTTGCCTACACCAGCCCGTTCAGCTATCTCGCCTACGAGCCAGCCTATGCGCTCGAACAGCGCTATCAGGTTCGAATTCGGCCAATTCCATTCGGGGTCAACATCCGCAAGACCTATGGTGATACGGCCACGCGATCCCGGCGTGATCAGAACAAGGTCCGCTATTTATATTTGGACGCGCGACGCTACGGCGCGCAACGGGGCTTGACCATCCTGCCGCCGAAGAAGATCTACAGTGCCAGACTCGCGTTTTACGCCGGACTCTTCGCCGACCGCCACTTGCTTTTTCGCCAATACTCGGAGCGCCTGTTCGAGCGGTTCTGGAAACGCGAGATCGAGGTCGAGGAACTTGGTTCGATCGCCGCACTGTTGTCGGAAATCGGTCTGAACGGCGCGGAGTTTCTCGAATACCGGGACAACAACGCTCGCACCGATCTCGACCGCTGTTTCGCCGAAGCGGACCGGGACGCGATTTTTGGCGTCCCCACTCTAGTTGTAGAAGGAGAACCGTTTTGGGGCCACGATCGATTAAGTTGGGTCGAGGCGAAACTGGAACGAATCGGTCGCCGCCGCTAGCCGCGCAGTTTTGCGCGGGGCTCGCTCACCGCCGACGCTTCTAATAAGAATCAAGAGATGGGTCTGATTCCGATATTTGTGGAGGTCGCGGCGCAGCGCTGTTTGATCGTCGGTGGCGGCGAGGTCGCCGCGCGCAGGGCATACTCGTTGGTCGAGGCCGGTGCGGCGGTCACGGTCGTCAGCCCGGACTTGAATACCGACCTGCGTGAGATGGCATCGCGGGGCGCAATTGTGCACGTCGCCCGCGCCTATCGATACGGCGATATGTCCGGCGAGGTCCTGGTCTACGCCGCCACCGACGACACCGCGTTACACCGTTCGCTTCGCGCCGAGGCCGCTGAACGAAACATTTTGATCAACATCGGTGACGCGCCGGAGCTTTGTTCGTTCATTGTTCCTGCCGTCCTAAACCGTGGCGACCTTAAGATCGCCGTATCGACCAGCGGCGCAAGCCCGGCCCTCGCCCGCAAAATCCGCGATCAACTGGATAGCCTATTCGGACCCGAGCATGGAGTGGTTCTGAAAATTATGCGGGCCGCTCGCACCTTGGTGCATCGCCGCGAAGGCGATCGCGCAACGCGGGAGCGAATCCTGGGTGCGCTCGCCTCTTCACCTCTCCTCGAAATGGTGCGCAACCAGGACACCGTCGGGCTGGACCGATTGCTGGCGAACGCTCTAGACACGAACCTGCAGGCCCTGGGCATTACCGAGGGTCTGATAAACGGTGAGTCGCGAGCGCAGAGCGTCAAAAGCAACGAACTTTCTCAACCGCGGCTCGCGCCTTAGACGATGGATACGGTCTGGCTTCTTCCGGCGTTGAGTTTTTACGCGCTCTCCTCGATCGGTTTCATCGCCGATCGGATCCGACGCAATAACCAGCTTTCCGGCTACGCGGTCGCGATGCTCGCTGCGGGCGTGATCTTTCACGCACTCGATCAAGTCGCGCGCGGTTTGCAGGCCGGCAATATTCCAGTTGCCAATTTCGCGCAATCGCTCTCCTTCCTCGCCTGGCTGACTGCGCTGGCGAGTTTAGTACTTATCGTTCGCTTGCGCTTGGCGGTTGTCGGCGCGTTCGTTGCCCCCTCAGTGCTGCTCGCTTTGGGATCCTCGCTGCTCGCAACGCGCAACGGATCGCTCGCGATGCCCGATACGCTGCGCAGCTTTTGGCTGCCGATTCATGTTACCCTCGCCCTTCTGGGCGAAGCGCTGTTTGTGATCGCGGCGTGCGTGAGTCTGGTTTATCTGGTCAACGAAGCCCGGCTGAAGGCGAAGCGTCCGTTCGGACCCTCCGATGAGTCTTCGCCCAGTCTGGAGAAGCTCGATCGGATCAACTATCGGCTGCTCGGATGGGGGCTCGGCGCGCTCAGCTTGGCGATAGTGAGCGGCGCAATCTGGGCCGAAGGGACCTGGGGTCGATTCTGGTCATGGGAGCCGCGCGAACTGTGGTCGCTGGTTACCTGGATCCTATATGCCACCCTGCTCGAATCGCGAATTACAGTCGGCCTGCGCGGCAGGCGCGCCGCCGCCCTGACGCTGGTCCTCTTCACCGTGCTGGTTGGATCCTACCTCGGTGTAAGCCTCGTCTATCCCGGAAAGCATGGGGGCAACTTTGGCTAAGCTTGCTCAATCGCTCTTCGTGCTGGGTGTAAGCCATCACACGGCGCCGGTTGCGGTTCGCGAACGACTAGCGTTTGCGGAAGATGAGATTGTGCCTTCGCTGTTCAGCGCGCGCACCGAGATCCCTTCTGCCGTGGAACTTGCGGTGGTCTCGACCTGCAATCGGGTGGAATTCATCGGGACTGCCAGCGAACCCGACTCGACGATCGATCAAATCGTTGAATTCATCGCGCGTCAGCGGCGGGTGAGCCCCGCGCTTTTTGCGTCGGCGCTCTACAGACTTCAGGGACGCGACGCGATTCGCCATCTGTTCCGCGTAAGCTGCAGTCTGGACTCGATGGTGGTGGGCGAGCCTCAAATTCTCGGCCAGGTGAAGATCGCGTATGCGCAGGCCGCCGAAGCAGGCACGGTCGGGATGGTGCTTCATCGGGCGTTTCATAAGGCCTTCGCCGCAGCCAAGCGCGTGCGCAAGACCACGCTCATCGGCCATGGGAGCGTGTCGGTTAGCTCGGCGGCGGTCAGTTTGGCCCGCCGCATCTTCGACTCCTTAAACGACAAGAAAGTGATGCTGCTTGGTGCGGGCAAGATGGCCGAGTTGACCGCGCGTCAATTGTCGCGACTCGGAATCGAATCGTTGCTGATCACCAACCGGACTTTCGACAAGGCCGCCGCGCTCGCGCGCGAACTAAACGGCACGGTCGTTCCATTCGAAAATTACCTGCCTTACCTGAAACTTGCCGATATAGTGATTGGGTCGGTCGCGACCACCCGCCCGATCCTCAACCCCGAAGCCTTCGACTCCATAATGCGCGAGCGCAAGCATCGGCCGATTTTTCTGATCGATCTCGGCGTGCCGCGCAATTTCAGCGAGGCCCTCAACTCACTCGACAACGTGTACCTCTACGATGTCGACGATCTTGGTTCGGCTGTGATCGACTCGCGCGGGGAGCGCGCGCGCGAAGCCGGCAAGGCGGAAGCGATCGTCGAACTCGAGATTGAGTCATTCAACAAATGGCTTTCCAATCTCGAGCTTATCCCCACGATCAAGGACATCCGGTCGGGCATCGAGCGGATGCGTGAGGCCGAACTCGAACGCCATCGCGCATGGCTGGCGGCACTGCGACCCGAGGAGCGCGAACACGTGAAGGATCTTACGCGGCGGATCGTCAACAAGATCTTTCATCAGGTTTTGACCGAACTGCGGCGCAAAGACGGCGCGGTCGAGAACGCCTACGTCGCGGCGATCGCACGCCGAATGCTCGGCGCGGATCTGCTCGCGGCGGGTGACGCCGGCACGACCGACGCGCTTGACTTCGATGACGACGACGAAATTTGAACGCGACGGATCGCCGGCGCGATGAGCATGCGGCTGCGCATCGCGTCGCGACCGAGCAAACTGGCGCTGTTGCAGGCGACGCTCGTCAAGCACGAAATTCTCGCCGTCGCGCCGCAACTGGAGGTTGTGATTGTCGCGATCAAAACCACGGGGGATCGGCTTACGCGCGGTCCACTGGCTGATGCCGGTGGCAAGGGACTCTTCGTTCGCGAGTTGGAGCAGGCGCTGCTAGCGGGTGAGGCCGACATCGCCGTACATTCGATGAAGGACCTGCCGGGCGTGACGCCCGCTCAATACCGGATCGCGGCCGTGCCGCCCCGCGAGAATCCAAGCGATGTGATCGTTTCGCGCCGCGGCGGTATCGATTCGCTGCGGCAAGGCGCGCGCGTCGGTACCGCCTCGCCGCGGCGAAAATTCGAACTCCTCGATACGCGCCCCGATCTCCGAATCGACCTTTTGCGCGGGAACGTCGATACTCGATTGGGCAAGCTTGCGGCGGGTGAATTCGACGCGATCGTGCTTGCGGCCGCAGGTCTCAAACGCATGGGCGTACTCTCGGCGCCGCCTGACGGTCTTTTAATCGAGGAACTGAGCGAAGATCGGTTCGTTCCAGCGGGGGGGCAAGGCGCTCTTGCAATTGAGGCCCTGGTCGGGAGTCCGATTGCCGATTCGCACGAAATCGAGGCTTTGATCACCGGCCTCAACCAAAAAAGGGCGCATTGTGAGACGTCGGCCGAGCGATCGTTTCTCGCCACGATTGGCGCCTCGTGCAATTCGCCAGTCGGCGCTCATGGCGCGCTCATCGGTGATCGCCTACTTTTGCGCGCGGTGCTGTTCAGTTTGGACGGCCGCCGAAAGATTCAAGACACGGCGTCCGCTCCGATAGGTGATCACACCGACGCCGTGAAACTCGGCATCGCGTTGGCAAAACAGATGCTCGCGGCCGGAGCCGGCGATCTGATCCGCAGTGCCTGACCCAGCCGGAAAAGTCTTTTTGGTCGGAGCCGGCCCGGGGCCATCGGACTTGATCACGATCCGAGGCGCGAAGGCGCTCCGCTCCGCTGAGGTTGTCGTCTACGACTATTTGGTCAGCGAGGAGTTGTTAGGACTCGCACCGCCCGGCGTTGAAATGATTAGCGTCGCGAAGCGAGATGGTTCGAAAACCCGACTGGCTCAAAACCAGATCAACAGCATCCTGATCGAACGCGCGAGTGCGGGAAAGCGCGTTGTGCGCCTCAAGGGAGGGGATCCCTTCATCTTCGGGCGCGGCGGAGAGGAGGCGGCGGCGCTGGCGGCGGCGGGAATCGTGTTCGAGGTCATTCCGGGCATCACCTCGGCAATCGCGGCTCCCGCCTTCGCCGGAATACCGCTAACCCATCGCGACCATGGCTCCTTCGTCGCCTTCGTGACCGGACACGAGGATGAGAGCAAGGGAGCTCAGGCGGTTCCGTGGGCGGAGCTGGCGCGCGCCGCGCGCCAGCGAGGTACCTTGGTGCTCCTGATGGCGACCGGCAATCTCGATTCGCACTTGCAGCGTCTGATCGCCGAGGGTATGCCCCCCCAAACTCCTGCAGCCGTGATTCAATGGGCTGCGACGGCAGCCCAAAGAACCATTCTCGCGACCCTGGACTCGCTGGCCGAAAGGGTTTCGCGGGCGGGAATCGTCTCGCCCGCCACCACTGTGATTGGCGCCTGCGCGGCTTTGCGCGAAGAGCTTCAATGGTTCGAGCATCGCCCGCTGTTCGGGCGGCGCATAGTCGTCACCCGCGGCCGTCGCGGCGCGGATCCGCTCTGCTTGAAGCTGCGCGAACTGGGCGCGGAGGTGATTGAGTTTCCCACCATTGAAACCCTCCCGCCGGAAAGTTTCGAGACTCTCGATTCAGCGATCGGCCGCTTGGGCTCGTTCGACTGGATTGTTTTTACCAGCGCACAGGGCGTCGAGAGTTTCATCGCGCGTTTGCGTGCACTTCGACGCGACGTTCGCGAGATCGGGAAGGCGTCGATTGCCGCGATCGGCCCCGCCACCGCGGCGGCGTTGGAACGCTACGCGCTCGGAGTTTCGCTGGTCCCCGATGAGTACCGCGCTGAAGCGATCGCGGATGCCCTAGGCGAAGGGCGCATCAGGGGGCGGCGCTTCCTGATTCCGCGTGCGCAAACCGCACGCGAAGCGCTCCCCGAGCTTCTGGGATTGCGTGGAGCGGCGGAAGTCGTGACGGCTCCCGCATACCAAACGGTGGCGCCCAGCAGCCGCCATGCGCTCCGAATCCGAGACCGAATCGATTCGGCCACCATCGATCTGGTCTCCTTCACCAGTTCAAGCACCGCGGCGAATTTCCGGGCGATGGTCGACGAGTCTGCGAAGTCTGTCAAAGCGGCAGCCATCGGGCCGATTACCGCCGAGACTGCCCGCGCAGCCGGGTTCGAGGTCGTCGCGGTCGCGAGCGTCTACACGCTTGATGGCTTGACCGAGGCGATCGTCAACTATTTCGCCTCGTGCAAATGAGCTAGAACAGAGGCTGCGATGGCATTTCCCAAGACCCGGATGCGCCGACTGCGCCGCACTCCTGCCCTTCGTCGGATGGTACGCGAGACCCGGCTTTCGCCCGACGATTTGATCCTGCCGCTGTTCGTCTGTCCCGGACGAGGGGTGCTCAAGCCGGTCGGCTCGATGCCGGGAGTTGCGCAGATGTCGGTGGACCGGATCGCCCGCGAAGCACACGAGGCGCTGGCGGCGGGCGTGCCGGCCGTGATTCTGTTCGGCATTCCGTCGCGCAAGGATGCGTTGGGCTCCGAGGCCTGGAACGATAACGGCGAGGTGCAGCGCGCCGTGCGCGAGATCAAGGAGCAGGCCCCCGAAATGGTGGTAATCACCGACGTCTGCTTGTGCGAATATACCGATCACGGCCATTGCGGCACGGTCAAGGGCACCGAAGTCGACAACGATGCCACGCTCGATTTGTTAGCCCGCGAGGCGTTGTCGCATGCGCGCGCGGGCGCCGACCTGGTGGCACCCTCGGACATGATGGACGGGCGGGTCGGCGCGATCCGCGATGCCCTCGATCACAACGGATTCGCCGGCACCGCGATCATGGCCTACTCGGCAAAATTTGCTTCGGCCTTCTACGGACCTTTTCGCGAAGCGGCCGAGTCAGCCCCGCAATTCGGAGATCGGCGCTCGTATCAAATGGATCCGGCCAACGGCCTCGAGGCGCTGCGTGAGGTTGCGCTCGACTTGCAAGAGGGCGCCGACATCGTGATGGTCAAGCCAGCGCTGGCATACCTCGATCTGATTTATCGAGTGAAGACCGAATTCAAGGTGCCGGTCGCCGCCTACAACGTTTCGGGCGAATACTCGATGCTGAAGGCGGCGGGCAAGCTTGGCTGGCTCGACGAGGAACGGGCGATCCTCGAGACGCTCACTTCGATCAAACGCGCGGGGGCCGACATGATCCTGACCTATTTCGCCAAGGATGTCGCGCGCTTGCTTAACTCCTAACCCGGCTGCGCGTCAGTCGGTCCGACTCTTGGCTTTGATTTCCTTCAAATAGTAGTCGCGCATTGAGCGCAGCGCACGGCCCTGATGGTAGGCCATCTCGTCGTCGGGATAACGGTGTTCGGGGCCGATCACGCATGCGACGCGAGCGTGGCACTGCGGGGCGCAGTCGGCCTCCACTTCGACCCGGTGCCGAATACAGCTTTGAATGTTCCAGCCGGCGTCGCCGACCGCCCCGACCGGGCAACTCGGCATGCAGCTTCGCTCGACGCACGACGGGCAGGGGTCGAAGCCCGCCGCGGAGCCCGGCGAATCGATCCGCGTTCGCAGCAGCAAGGCAGCACGAAAGGCGATCCACGGGCCGTATTCGGGATTGATCACGACTCCGAGCACGCTCGGTCCCGCGATGCCCGCGACCTTTGCGAGCTGCATGAAGTCCAGCCGCGCTGCGGATTCCATGAACGGATAGACGACTGCGCAGAGCTCACCCGATCGCGCAATTGGCCCGGCACACCAATCTTCGACCACGACCTTGGTAAAATCATCGAGCGGGTGCTCACGAGATGACCATCCTGGATTCAGACCGGCGTGCTCAAGGTACGCGCGCCAGAAATCCCGGCCACCGTTGGCGATCACGACGATCGATCGGGCATCCGGCCAATGATCCGACACCCGGTAAGCCTGCTTGACGGCGCCGTCGTAGCGATCCACGGGAACCGCGGCGAACAGGTTCAGACCGAACGGGCGGCCCGCGGTGCGAACTCTTTGGAGCAGTTGGCTTTGGACCACCTGAGTCCCTAGGCGATTTTGTAGGTAACCAGTCCGTCCGCAACCAGCGTGCCGGTGAGGTCGCGGACCTCGACCGACAAGCTCGCGATGCGCCTTCCCGTTCGACGGACCCTGGCGTCGGCAATCAGATCGCTCTTGATGCCGGGGCCGGTAAAATTAAGCGACATCGAGACGGTCGCGCTGCGAACCGTCTCGGGCAACGTCCAAATCGCGGCACACGCAGCGGTATCGATTAGGGCGGCGATCGCGCCGCCGTGAATCGGCACTTCGAGCCCGCCCGGATTCAAGAGTCGCTCGCTAAATGGCAATCGCAGCCGTGCCTCGCCATTATCCGCGGCTTCGATCTTGAAACCCAAGAGCTGGGCGAAGGGCGCTTGCTCGATTGTATCCAGCGGCGCCCGGCCAGACGGTCGTTTCGCGTCCATAAGCTCCTATCGGCGCCGCCCGCGGCGGCTTGCAAGTTTCAATGCGAGTACCACCGCCGCCGCGGAGCTGCGGGCACGATGGATTCCCCCGACCCGCGGCCACGACGAGAGCGCGACCACTGGGCGTTTAAGCCAGAGCGCGAAGCCGATTTCGGACAAGGTTCCACCTTCGCCCGCAAGCGCTACCACTGCGTCCGCACTGGCGATGATTATGACGTTGCGCGCTTCGCCAACTCCCGTCGCGATGGGGAAATCGATGAACCGGTTGGCGGATTCACGGTTATAGCCGGGGAGGATTCCGATCGTTGGTCCACCGCTTTCGCGCGCGCCTTTGGCCGCCGATTCCATCACGCCGCCGAGTCCGCCGCAAATCAAAACCGCGCCGCGGCTTGCGATCTCGCGACCGACTTCGAAGGCGAGCTTAAGTATTTCGGACGCCGCCGCGCCGCCGCCGATTACCGCTATGAAGGGGGTGTGATTCACGGCGAGGTGGTCAGATTCCGAGTAACGCCGGCAGCTCGGTCAGGTTGGAGATCGTATATTGAGGCTTTTCGA